>JAUYDU010000344.1 GCA_030691665.1 Chloroflexota bacterium | reverse complement strand
CCCCTCGGCGGTGGTGGCCGCTCTCGCCGTCTCTGGCCTGCCGACGCGCCAGTTCACCTACGTGGGCTTCCTGCCCCGACGGCAGGGCGAGCGGCGGCGCCTGCTCTCGGGGCTGGCCGGCCGACCGCAGACCATCGTCGCCCTGGAGTCGCCCCACCGCCTTCCCGCCACCCTCGCCGACCTGCTGGCCGTCCTCGGTGATCGCCGCATCGCCGTCTGCCGCGAGCTCACCAAGCTGCACGAGGAGGTATTCCGCGGCCGCATCAGCGAGGCCTGCGCCCACTTTCAGGAGCCACGCGGCGAGTTCACCCTGGTGGTGGAAGGAGATCTCGGGGACCAACAACCAGTGGTGCCCCTGAAGGAAGTTCAGAAAGAGCTGCGGCGGCTGCGCCGACAGGGGATAGCGGCCCGCCAGGCAGTGGCCCAGGTGACCCAGCGCTTCGGCCTGCCGCGGCGGCAGGTCTACCGCCTCTGGCTCGACACGGCCTAGAATCTGTGCACTGCGTCACGAGTATGCTAAAATTGCGCCACAATAGCGCCTGCCTGCCGGCCCCGACGGGCCCGTCCGGGCAGGCAGGGAGAAGCCGGTGGCCGAAAAGATCTTCATCGGTGTGGCCTGGCCGTATGCCAACGGCTCGCTGCACCTGGGCCAGATCGCCGGGGCCTATCTGCCCCCGGACATCCTGGCCCGCTACCACCGGGCCAGGGGCAACCGCGTCCTCATGGTCTCCGGCAGCGACCAGCACGGCACCCCCATCACCGTCCGCGCCGAACAGGAGGGCCGCACACCCGCAGAGGTCGCCGCCCACTTCCACCAGGAGTTCCTGGAGACATGGGAGCGCCTGGGGATCACCTGGGACCTGTACACCACCACCAGCACCGACAACCACGCCCGCACCACCCACGACATCTTCCTCCGCCTGCTCGAGAAGGGTGACATCTACAAGGACAGCATGAAGCTGCCCTACTGCACCGTCGAAAAGCGCTTCCTCCTGGACCGCTACGTGGAGGGCACCTGCCCCGTCTGTGGCTACGACGGCGCCCGCGGCGACCAGTGCGATAACTGCGGCAACGTCCTCGACCCCACAGACCTGGGGAATCCCCGCTGCAAGTTCGACGGCTCCACGCCGGAGGTGCGTGACTCCGAGCACTTCTTCCTGAGGCTGACCGCCTACAACACCCGGCTGAAGGAGTGGCTCTCCACAGGCAAGGAGCACTGGCGCAAGAATGTCCTCAACTTCTCCCTGGGCGTGCTAGAGCAGGGGCTGAAGGATCGCTCCATCACTCGTGACCTGGAGTGGGGCGTCTCGATCCCCCTGCCCGGCTATGAGCACAAGCGCATCTACGTCTGGTTCGAGAACGTCATCGGCTACCTGTCCGCGGCGAAGGAGTGGGCACAGCGGCAGGGCACGCCCGAGGCCTGGCGCGAGTTCTGGCAGGACCCCGCCTGCAAGAGCTACTTCTTCATCGGTAAGGACAACATCTGGTTCCACACGCTCAGTTGGCCGGCCATGCTCATGGGCTACGGCGACCTCAACCTGCCCTACGACGTACCGGCCAACCAGTACCAGACCGTCCGCGGCAGCAAGGCCTCCACCAGCCGCAACCTGGCCGTCTGGGTGCCCGATTTCCTCTCCCGCTACGACCCCGACCCCCTGCGCTACCACCTGTCGGCGACCATGCCCGAGACGTCCGACTCTGACTTCACCTGGGCCGACTTCGTTCGCCGCAACAACGACGAGCTGGTGGCCACCTGGGGCAACCTGGTGCATCGCGTCCTCACCTTCGCCTACCGCCACTTCGACGGCGCCGTCCCTCACCCCGCCGACCTAGACGATGCCGATCGTCGCCTCCTCCAACGTGCCGAGGAGAGCCTGGCCCAGGTCGGCCAGGAGATCGGCCTCTGTCACTTCCGTGCTGGCATCGGCGCCGCCATGGCCGTGGCTCAGGAGGCCAATCGCTACCTGGAGGCTAAATCGCCCTGGAAGCTTATCCGCGAGGACCGTCGGAAGGCGGCCACCGCCCTTTACACGGTCATCGGCGTTATCAACGCGCTGAAGGTAGCCTTCTACCCCTACCTGCCCTTCACCTGCCAGCGCCTGCACAACTACCTGGGCTACGATGGGCCCATCGAAGATAGCGGCTGGCGGTTTGTCCTGCCGCCGCCCGGCCAGGCCATGGCCGAGCCGCAGGCGCTGTTCAAGAAGTTGGAGCCAGAGATCGTGGAAAAGGAAGAGGCTCGCCTGGGGCAGTAGTCATGCTCATCGACTCTCACTGTCATCTCCAGTTCCCCCATTTCCAAGACGACCGACAGGAAGTGCTGGAACGCGCCTGGCAGGCTGGCCTGTCCACCATTGTGGTAGTGGGCACGGACGTCGAGACCAGCCAGCGGGCGCTCGCCCTCGCCGAGGCCGCCGAGAACGTGTTCGCCACGATCGGCTGTCACCCCCATGAGGCCGCCCACCTCGATGACGACGGCCGCCAGACCCTGAGCCACCTAGCCCGCTCGCCCAAGGTCGTGGCATTGGGCGAGATCGGCCTGGACTTCTATCGCAACCTCTCGCCGCCACGGGAGCAGCGAGCCGTCTTCCAGCAGATGCTAGACATCGCCGGCGAGCTGCGGTTGCCGGTGATCATCCACTCGCGGGCGGCCGAGGAGGAGACCTTCGCCATCCTCTCTCAGTGGGCGTCTCAGGTCCGACCCCAGTGGCCTCAGCACCGGCCCCTGGGGGTGATGCACTGCTTCGGCGGCGAATTGGCTCTGGCCCTGCGCTATGCTCAGTTCGGGTTCCTTGTGTCGATACCCGGCAGCGTCACCTACCCCAACTCCGACCGCCTGACAGCGGTGGTGGCCGGCCTCCCCCTGGAGCGCATGCTGATAGAAACGGACGCCCCCTACCTGGCACCGCGGCCTGCGCGCGGGCAGCGCAACGAGCCCGCCTTCCTGGTGCACACGGCAGGCAAGATCGCCGAGCTGCGGGCACAGACCGTCCGCGAGGTAGCGGAGAGGACGGCCGCCAATGCAGCCACCCTGTTCGGCCTCCCCGCGGCCGCGGCCGGCCAGAGACGGGGAGAAGAAGGGGCGTCGTGAATACGGACCTGCCCTACGGCCCGGTGCAGGACGACCTCGCCCAGGTAGAGGCGGCCCTCGACGCCCTGCGCGATGTCGACTTTCCGCCGATGGTCGAGATGCTGAACCTGGTGCTCGCCAAGGGCGGCAAGCGCCTGCGCCCCGCGCTCTCTCTCCTCGCCGGCAAGTTCGGCCACTACAAGCTGGACCTTCTCGTGCCCCTGGCCGCCTCCATTGAGCTCCTGCACACGGCCACCCTGGTGCACGACGACGTCATCGATAACGCCGCCACCCGTCGGGGCCGCCCCACAGCCAACAGCGTATTCCACAACACCACCACGGTGATGCTGGGCGACTACATGTTCGCCCACGCCGCCAACTTCGTCGCCCGCACCGGCAACATTCGCGTCATCCGCCTGTTCAGCCACACCCTCATGACCATAGCCAGGGGCGAGATCGGCCAGGACATGACCGCCTACGACACCCGCCAGACGGTGCGCCACTACCTCCAGCGCATCGCGGGCAAGACGGCCTCCCTGTTCGCCACCGCCTGCGAAGGCGGCGCCATCGTGGCCGAGGCCAACCAGGACCGGGTGGAGGGCCTCAGGAGCTACGGCTACAACCTGGGGATGGCCTTCCAGATCGTCGACGACATCCTCGACTTCGTGGGCGACGAGGAGGAGATGGGCAAGCCGGTGGGCAGCGACCTCATGCAGGGCACCCTGACCCTGCCGTCGCTACTCCTGCTGGACCGCTATCCTAAAGACAACCCAATCCCCAACCTGTTCGCCCGCAGCCGTCGCCGACAGGAGTACCTCAGCCAGGCGGTGGAGATGATCCGCCAGTCGGACATCCCCCAGGAATCCTACGAGATGGCGCGGAGCTTCGGAGAGAAGGCCCAGGAGGCCCTGGCGGCTCTACCGAGAAACCCTGCTCGCCGCGCCCTGGGGCACATCGTCGCCTACGTTCTGGAGCGCCGGAGCTAGGACAAATATAGAACGTAGCTGCAGGGCTTTAGCCCTGCCCGGCGGACCAAAGCCAGCGTAGCTGCAGGGCTTCTCCGCCATCCGCAGAGGCGGAGTCCGCAAAGCGGACAGCCCTGCCCGCCACAGCAAAGCCGGCGTAGCTGCAGGGCTTTAGCCCTGCCCGGCCGGAGCAGACCTAAAGGTCTGCAGCTACGAAGCAGAGGGCACATGGGGTCGTAGCTGCAGGGCTTCAGCCCTGCCCAGCGGAGCAGACCTAAAGGTCTGCAGCTACCTCTTGGTGGGGTAGCCGTGCTCATTCACGGCCCACCTCTCTCGGCGCTTCCTCTCTTTCGCCTGGGCGAC
>JAUYDU010000353.1 GCA_030691665.1 Chloroflexota bacterium | reverse complement strand
TCAGCGAACGCGCCCAGGCGGAGGGTGTGCCTCTCCTCATCACCCGCAGGGATACAGTCCCGGCCCTTCAGGCCGTGGAGGAACTCTACTTCAACAGTCGCTTTGGCGGCCCCCAAATGGCGGAGCGCATCAGCCAGCTCGTGGCCGAGTATCCGGAGTTCGGCGGCCTCCTGGAGACCATCAGCCCCTGACAGAAGGGGGAAATGTAGCGGAGGCCCCGCCTGAGGCGGGCTGGCCTTCAGGCCTCCAAGTAGCTGGGATGAAACGAAGCCTCAGCCCCGATTCATCGGGGAGGCTTGCCCTGAGCTTGTCGAAGAGGTCTCGGCCGAGGCAGCCCGGCGCCCCTTGCTGCCCTTCAGCGCCTCCTCCCCTTCCTCCTCCAAGACCCCGCCCACTCTTTCTTGAGCCGAGGCCTGCCCTGAGCTTGCCGAAGGGGCAGCCACCACTCCCCTGGTGGTCGTGCAGTAGGGGCAGGCCGCCCAGTTGAAGCTCAGGGGGCGGCCACACTTGCCGCACGGCTCCTTGAGCTGAGTGCGGCAGAAGGGGCAGATAATGAATTCGCCGGTCACATAGCGCTTGCAGGAGGGACAAATCCCCTGCTCCTCCAGCTCCTGGAGCAGGGCCTCCTCTTCCAGAGAGCGGGCGTAGGCCTCGCTCAGGGTCTCACTCGGCCGCAGGATCAAGTAGATGAGCCAGCCCAGCAGGTTGAACACCAGCACCAGCAGCACAGCCACTACCTGGAAGGCGGCGTCGCGGCTTCTGTCGCGGATGTCCCGATAGGTCCACACCAGGACGCTTATCCACAACACCAGTACGTAGGCGCCCGCCAGGGTGCCCGCGAGCGTCGCCACGTTTTGCCAGCTACCCCCCGGCCAGTCCATGCTTCTCCTCCCGCCCCACCCGCCTCCGCCAGAGGCTTCGCCTCAGGCGAATCCGCCTTTGGCGGAGGATCAGCCCCTGGCTGATACCGCGGGCAAGCTGGCCGATTATACCACGCCCCCTCTCTTACTGTCACCTGAAGCAGCCGGAACTATCCGCCCTGGCGCAGCCGCTGCCTTCCGGATAAACTTGAATCGACCATTCCCCAGCGCACGGCCATGAACGACAAGACGATCGCCCCAGCAACCCAGGAGACGGAAAAGCTCCGCCTCAGCTTCACCGACATGGCCTTCCAGGGCGGAGCCATCGCCCGCCACGACGGCCAGGTGGTGTTCGCCACCTACGGCATCCCCGGCGAGGAGGCCCTGGTCGAGGTCGAGCGGCGCAGCAAGGACTACCTCATGGGTCGCGTGGTGGAGGTCCTCTCCCCTTCCCCCCATCGAGTGGAGCCCCCCTGTCCCTACTTCGGCACCTGCGGCGGCTGCCAGTGGCAGCACATCGCCTACCCCTTCCAGGCCGAGCTCAAGGCCGACATCGTCCGTCAGCAGTTGCGCCGCATCGGCAAGTTTCAGCAGCCCCCCGTCGCCGCCACCATCGCCATGGCCGACCCCTGGCACTACCGCAACCACGCCCGCTTTAGCGTCAACCGCCAGGGCTACCTCGGATTCGTCAGCCTGCTCCGACGCCGCTTCGTCCGCATCGACCAGTGCCTCATCATGCACCCCTGGATCAACCAGGTGCTCGCGCGCCTCCAGGGGAAGTGCCCCGGCCTGCACCAAGTGGCCATCCGCTACGGCGTCAGGACCGGCCAAGCCCTCATCCACCCTTCTCTCAAGGAGATCGACGATTCCATCCCCTCCGGCCAGACCTTCTACGAGGAGGAGTTCCTGGGCCAGCGCTTTCGCATTTCGGCCGCCTCCTTCTTCCAGACCAACACCCTCCAGGCCGAGGTCCTGACGGAAGTCGTGCGCCAGAAGCTGGCCCTTGCCGAAGGCCAGCTCTTGCTCGACGCCTACGCCGGCGTCGGCACCTTCGCCGTCGTCCTCGCCCCCTACGTCAAGACGGTCGTCGCCATCGAGGAGTCGCCGGCGGCCGTAGCCGACGCCGTCATCAATCAGGCCGGCATCAGCAACATCGTCTTCTACCAGGGCAAGGTGGAGGAGATCCTGCCGGAGCTGCGCCAGCGCCCCGACGCCGCCATCCTCGACCCGCCCCGCGTCGGTTGCGACCCCCAGGCCTTCGCCGCCGCCCTCAAGCTGGCCCCTGCCCGCCTGGTCTACGTCTCCTGCGACCCCGCCACCCTGGCCCGCGACCTGCGCGCCCTCTGCCAGGGAGGCTACCACCTGGAGGAAGTACAGCCGGTGGACATGTTCCCCCACACCTACCACATCGAGTGCGTGGCCACCCTCACCCTCCCCTAGCCCCAACCCCATGAACCAGCGAACCAACAAACCATGTGCTGTCACCCTGAGCGAAGCGAAGGGTCTAGCATCGCGCACAAGATTCTTCGCGGAGTCTATCCTGAGCGTGGATAGATTCTTCGCTGCGCTCAGAATGACAGAAAGCGAAGGGCTCAGAATGACGGTATTCGGTGAGCAGGCGCCATTTGACTTGCCAGTTTGCTGGCTTGCTGGTTAGCTGATTAGCCATGCCCCTCGTCCTCGCCTCCGCCTCACCCCGCCGACGCGCCCTCCTCGCCCACCTCGGCCTCCCCTTTCGCGTGGTCGTCCCTGAGGTCGACGAGGACACGCCGCCCTCGTCTCGGGGCCGCCCCGAAGCCCTGGCCGAAACCCTCGCCCTGGCCAAGGCAGAGTCCGTCGCCCGCCACGCCACCGACGCCCTGATCATCGCCGCCGACACCATGGTGGTCGATGGCGACACGATTCTCGGCAAGCCGCGGGACGCCACCCACGCCCAAGCTATGCTCCGCCGCCTGCGGGCCAGGGAGCATCGCGTCATCACCGGCCTGGCCGTCGTGGACGCCGCGCGGCTCAGCTTTGAAGGGAGTCGACCCCCGCCTGAAGGCGGGGGCATCGAGGCCGCAGCCTTCAGGCTGCGGTGGGGCAAAGACTCTGAAATGCGCACCAGCCTCGCTCTCCACGTCATCACCCTCATCCGCATGCGCGCCTACGCCGACGCCGAGATCGCGGCCTATGTCGCCCGCGGCGAGCCCCTGGACAAGGCCGGCGCCTACGCCATCCAGGACGAAGCCTTCCACC
>JAUYDU010000308.1 GCA_030691665.1 Chloroflexota bacterium | reverse complement strand
GCCAGGGCCTGGACGCTGACGTCGAAGCGCACCTGGTCGTTGCCCTTGCCGGTGGAGCCGTGGGCGACGGCGCTGGCCCCCTCCTGGCGGGCGACCTCCACCAGGTGCTTGGCGATGAGGGGCCGCCCCAGGGCGGTGGCCAGGGGATACTGCCCCTCGTAGACGGCGCCGGCGGCCAGGGCGGGAAAGACGAAGTGGCGGACGAAGGCGTCCTGCGCTTCGGCCCAGCGGAAGGCGACGGCGCCGGCGGCCAGGGCGCGGCTGTGCAGGGTCTCGCGATCCTTCTGCATGCCCACGTCCACCGTGAGGGCGACGACGTCGTAGCCCTGCTCCTCCTTCAGCCAGCGCACGGCCACGGAGGTATCGAGGCCACCGGAGTAGGCGAGAATAAGCTTTTCAGGCATCTCTCTCCTCCCAGCCCCAGGATGTTCGAGGCTGTTGAAAGAACACCCCCTTCGCCCTTCGACAGGCTCAGGGCGAGCGGCTTCAGGTGCCCATATATCTTTCCTTCGTGGTGAGCGATTCGACTCCGCTCATGGTGAGCCTGTCGAACCATGACCGGAGCAAAAGGACACCCCCAGGCCCCCGGCAGAGGGGAGCCCTCTGCACTCGTGTCTATCTCTGTGGGGCAGACTCCATTTTGGTGAGCACCCCGTCGATGATCTCCACCGCCCGGTCCAGCTCCTCCTCGCTCACCACCAGGGGCGGCATCAGGCGCAGGGCGGTGGGCTTGACGTTGTTGGCGATCAGTCCTTCCTCCAGACACAGGCGCACCGCCGTCTCCGCCAGCTCGCCGTCCAGCTCGATGGCCCACAGCAGGCCGCGGCCGCGCACCTCAGTGACCAGCGGGTGGCGGTCGGCCAGGCTGCGCAGGCGGCGCTCCAGGTGCTGGCCCTTCCGGGCCACCTGGCCGGGGATGTCGTTATCGATGATGTACTTCAGTACCGCATAGCCCACGCTGGTGCACAGGGGGTTGCCGCCGAAGGTGGAGCCGTGATCGCCGGGCGCAAACACGGCGCAGTGCTCCTTGGCCAGGACGGCGCCGATGGGCACGCCGCTGCCCAGGCCCTTGGCCAGGGTCATGACATCGGGCTCAGCGCCGTACTGCTGATAGGCGAACAGGCTGCCCGTGCGGCCGATGCCCGTCTGCACCTCGTCCAGGATCAGCAGGATGCCCGCCTGGTCGCACCAGGCCCGCACCTGGCGCAGGTAGCCGTCGCCGGGGACGTTGACGCCGCCCTCGCCCTGGATAGGCTCCAGCAGGACAGCGCACGTCTTGGCACCGGTGGCCTGGCGGATGGCCGCTACGTCGTTGAAGGGCACGTGCACGAACCCAGGCGGCAGGGGATGGTAGGGCGCCTTGTACTTCTCGGTGCCGCCGGCGGTCAGCGCGGTCAGGGTGCGGCCATGGAAAGCGTTCAGGGCGCAGATGATCTCGTAGGCGCCGTCCCTCTTCTCGCGGCCCCACTTGCGGGCCAGCTTGATGGCCCCCTCCACCGCTTCGGCGCCGCTGTTGCAGAAGAAGACGCGATCGAAGCAGCTATTCTCCGTCAGAAGCTGGGCCAGCCGAACCTGGGGGACGGTGTAGACCCAGTTCGAGGCCTGGATGAGGACGCCGGCCTGCTCGGCCAGGGCTGCCACTACCGCCGGATGGCAGTGGCCCAGGCTCACGGAGGCGATGCCCCCCACGAAGTCCAGGTACTCCCTGCCCTGGTCGTCCCAGACCCGCACGCCCTGACCGCGCACCAGGGTCACCGGCTGGCGCTTGTAGGTAGCGAACAAATAGTGGCTCTCCATCTCTTGCCAGTCGTTCATGGCCCCTCCATTCGCTGCGCTCAAGGCAGGCCCTCCGGCTGACCGATGATCGTTCCCGCTAGCTCGCCGTGCTGAACCGCCGCCAGGAGGGCATAAAGCTGGCGACCGTCGATGATGGCCGTGCGGCTCCCGCCCTCGCAGGCCCGGATGCAGGCCTCCACCTTAGGGATCATCCCGCCAGAGACGGTGCCCTCGTCGATGAGAGCGGCCGCCTCCGGGCAGGAGAGGCGAGCCAGCGGGCTGCCGTCGTGGCCGGAGATGCCCGGGACATCCGTAAGGAAGACCAGCCACTGGGCCTCGAGAGCGGCGGCCACCTCACCGGCCACGGTGTCGGCGTTGATGTTGAGGATCTGATTCTGGGGCCCCTGGTTCTCCCACAGAAGGCCTAGGGGCGCGACGACCGGCAGGTAGCCGGCGTCGAAGAGCCGGGCGAGCAGGTCGGCGTCCACTCGCTCGATCTGGCCGACGTAGCCCAGCTCCGGATCGAGCCGGCGAACGCGGATGAGGCCGCCGTCGGCACCCGAGAGGCCGATGGCGCGGCCCCCCAGGGCGCTGATACCCGCCACCAGCTCCTTGTTGATGAGGCCGGCCAGCACCGCCACCACCACTCGCAGGGAACGGGCGTCGGTGACCCGCAGGCCGCGCACGAAGCGAGCAGGCGTCTCCTCCATGACCTCCAGCCACTCGCTGATGGCCGCGCCGCCGCCGTGGACCACGACCGGGCGCCACCCCTGGCGCTGGAGGGCCACCACATCCTCCAGCGTCGTGTCGTGGCTGCCCAGGGTGCTGCCGCCGATCTTGACTACGATAACGTTCTCGCCACTCATGACCCCTGACCCGTGACCCTTGACCCCTGACCCCTGACCCCTGACCCCTGACCCGTGCCCCTCTACGTCCTGTAGGCGCTGTTCAGGCGCACATACTCTTCGGTGATGTCGCAGCCCCAGGCGGTGGCCGCGCCGTCGCCCAGGCCCAGGTCCACCCGAATGTCCACTTCGGCCCTCGCCAGCACGGCGCGCGCGGCGCTCTCGTCGTAGTCCAGAGGGCGGCCCC
>JAUYDU010000254.1 GCA_030691665.1 Chloroflexota bacterium | reverse complement strand
TCATCGTCCGGAACAGCTCCACGTTCTGGAAAGTGCGAGCGATGCCCACGTTGACGATATCGTGGGGGCTCATCTTCACCAGGTCATGGCCGTCGAACAGGATGGAGCCATGGTCGGGGTCGTAGAGGCGGCTGATGCAGTTGAAGACGGTGGTCTTGCCGGCGCCGTTGGGGCCGATGAGGCCCGTGATCTCGCCCGGCCGCACCTCGAAGGAGACACGGTCCAGGGCGACGATCCCGCCAAAGGACTTGCTCAGGTCGCTTATCTGTAGCCCAGCCATGACTGTAGAGGGTTGCTAATCGTCCGGATCGCCAGAGCGCATTCCTAGCATGCCCATATATTAATGATTTCTCCTTTAAAAGCAAGCGGGGGGAGAGGGCAACTGACAGAAGGCGCGCCACAGATGGGGGCCTGAGGAGGCCCAGGGGATTGGTAACGTTCCGCTTGTTCATGATGTAGGGCAGGGCCCCCGCCCTGCCCATCGCCGCGAACTGGGGTCGGGGCTGGGGCCCCGACCTACGAAATAGGTCATGAATCCGTGAACCGACCACCGGATGCCGCCTTACGTTGACGCAGACAGGTGGGAAAAGTAAAATGCTACCACTCCGCCAGGCGCCAGAGGCGACCCCCGACACGTCGGGGGAGGCGGACGAACTTGGCGGCGAGCCTGCCCTGATCATCGCGGGGGAGTATCCGCCGCCTTTATGTCGCCCCGACATCAGCCAGAGGCGGATGCGCCTTTGGCGCATGATCCGCCTCCGGCGGACGTGCGGGTGGAGTCGCCAAGGATGACGAGCCAGGACAGCGAGAGCGGCCCCAGCTCCTGGGGCGAGATGGCCAAAGCCTACGACCCGAAGCAGGTGGAGGGGCCCCTCTATCGCCTCTGGCTGGAGGGAGGCTACTTCACCCCCCAGATCGACCCCGCCAAGAAGCCCTTCACCATCATCATGCCGCCCCCCAACGTCACCGGCGAGCTGCATCTAGGTCACGCCCTCACCGCCACCATCGAGGACCTGCTCGTCCGCTGGCACCGCATGAAGGGCGACCCCACCTTGTGGCTGCCGGGCGTCGATCACGCCGGCATCGCCACCCAGAACGTGGTGGAGAAAGAACTTCTCAAGGAGGGCCTCAGCCGCCACGACCTGGGGCGGGATGGCTTCGTGGAGCGCGTCTGGGAGTGGGTGAGGAAGTATCGCCACATCATCACCCGCCAGCACGAGTGGCTGGGCGCCTCCTGCGACTGGACTCGCGAGCGGTTCACCATGGATGAGGGGCCGCAGCGGGCGGTGCGTACCACCTTTGTCAACCTCTACCGCGACGGCCTTATCTACCGGGGCGAGCGGATCGTCAACTGGTGCCCCCGCTGTCAGACTGCCCTCTCCGACCTGGAGGTGGAGCACAAGGAGCACGCCGACCACCTGTGGTACGTCCGCTACCCCTTGCTGGACGAGGGGGGCGAGCCCAGCGACGAGTGCATCACCATCGCCACCACCCGGCCGGAGACCATCGTGGCCGACGTGGCGGTGGCGGTGAACCCCGACGACCCCCGTCACCAGGACACCATCGGCCGCCTGGCCCTGCTGCCGATTATGGGGCGGCGCATACCGGTGGTAGGCGATGCGGCGGTCGATCCCGCCTTCGGCACCGGCGCCCTCAAGATAACGCCCGGCCACGACCAGGTGGACTTCGAGGTGGGCGAGCGCTACGGCCTGCGGACCATCGTGGCGGTGGGGCCCGACGGCAGGATGAACGTGGAGGCGGGCCCCTACGCCGGCCAGGATCGCTTCGAGTGCCGCCAGTCCATCGTGCGCGACCTGGAGGCGATGGGCCTGATGGAGAAGATCGAGCCCTACGGTCATTCCATCGGTCACTGCGAGCGCTGCGACACTGTGGTCGAGCCCATCGTCAGCCAGCAGTGGTTCGTGAGCATGAAGCGGCTGGCCGAGCCCGCCATGCAGGCGGTGAAGGACGGCCAGGTCAAGATCCTGCCGCGACGGTTCACGCGGGTGTACCTGCACTGGATGGAGAACATCCGCGACTGGTGCATCTCGCGCCAGCTCTGGTGGGGCCATCGCATCCCGGTCTGGTACTGCGACGATTGCCATCAGGTGACGGTTCCCCGCCAGGTCGGGGCAGACCTGGATGACCCCAGCCAGTGCGAGCACTGCGGGTCGGCCCGGATCTGGCAGGACCCGGACGTGCTGGACACCTGGTTCTCCTCGGGCCTGTGGCCCCACTCCACCCTCGGCTGGCCGGACGACACCGAGGACCTGCGCTACTTCGACCCCACCTCCGTCCTGGAGACCGCCTACGACATCCTCTTCTTCTGGGTGGCCCGCATGATCATGATGGGCCTTGAGGACACCGGCAACATTCCTTTCAAGTATGTCTATCTGCACGGCCTGATCCGCGACGAGAAGGGCGAGAAGATGAGCAAGGTCAAAGGGAATGTGCTCAATCCCATCGACCTTCTGGAGCAGTACGGCACCGACGCCCTGCGTTTCGCCCTTACCACCGGCACCTCGCCGGGCAACGACATCAAGCTGGCATCCTCTCGACTCGAGGCCGCCCGCAACTTCGCCAACAAGCTCTGGAACGCCGCCCGCTTCGTCATCCGGAGCCTGCCCGCCGGACAGCGGATCGATCCCGCCAAACTCGGCCCGACCGCGCCCATAGAAG
>JAUYDU010000233.1 GCA_030691665.1 Chloroflexota bacterium | reverse complement strand
ACGCTGCGGCAGCAGCGTCGCGATGTGATGGACTATTTGACGGCTGCCTGCGCCGCGGCTATCTCCGGTGAGAAGCCGCCCTCGCTGTTGCCCACGCCTTCAACGCCCGCTGCCCCTATGTAGCTTCATACCCCACCTGAACGGTTACCGCTGGCCTATGCTCTGGAATTTCCGTGGCACCGCCTTTTCGCCGCCAGGGTGCTCCTCTTTGAGTGGTGGCGGGTGTGTATGCTGGCCCCTCCCGTCGCAGCAGTCGCTGCGGAAGAGGACACCCGCATCTTCACGGTGAGGGAGATATACCAGGGCTTGCTGTGGGAGGGCCGGCGGGTGGGGCTTCCGCGCCGGGAGCCGGAGACCCCTTATGAGTATCAGGACAAGCTGGTGGGCCGCCTGGAAGGAGTGACACCTGAGCTTCGGGCCATCACGCGAGCCTACGTAGAGGAGCGCTACGGAGGGGCCCGGATCCCGGCCGAAGAGCTACGGCTGGTGAACCGCCTGTGGCGTCGCTTGCGCTCCGCGCTGTGGGGCGACAGCGGACACGACGGCGCGAGGCCTGGCGCGGTCCTGTCCTGAGGCGACCGCACCTACGCTCGGGGCGCCTCGCCCCGCAGGAGGGCGGCCAGGCGTTGCAACTCTCCCATCTCTGCAGCCTTGCTTCCGTGGCCGAACCGCAGGACCACTGAGTCACCGTCGTAGCGAGGGACGAGGTGAAGGTGGAAGTGGAAAATGGTCTGCCCGGCGGGCGCACCGTTGGCCTGCACCAGGTTCAGCCCCACCAGGCCCAGTCTCTCATTCAGCGTCCTGGCGACCTTCACGGCGGTCGCCATCAACTCTACCCCAAGCTCTTCAGGCATCGAGAAAATGTCCTCAACGTGCCGTTTCGGCAGGACGAGGGTGTGGCCGCGCGTGGCCGGGTGAAGATCCAGGAGGGCCAGCGTCTCCTCGTCCTCGTGTACGATGGCCGCTGCTAGCTCTCGACGAACGATCCGGCAGAACGGGCAGTCCTCACCCAACGCGTAGGCGGCCACCTGGCTACCTCACTATCATGACGGTGCAGTGGGCGTAGCGGCTCACCTTCTCGGCGGTGCTGCCCAGGAAACTGGCCCACGCGCCTGAGCGCCCGCTGTGGCCCATTACTATCAGGTCGCACTGTACCTCTTTGGCGTGGTCGATGATGCCCCGTGCTACGTGGCCCATGAGAAGGTCGGCACGCTCGAAGTCCAGGCCCCGCAGCTTGGCTGCCTCCCGTGCCTCCCGCTGTATCTTGGCGTAGTACTCGTTCTGTAAACGCTTCTCCTCTTTGACCTCGCCGATGTCGCCGGGGAACCGCGGCACGTACTCCTCCACGGAGAGCAGTGAGACCTTCGACCTGAAGGCTTCCGCCACGGTGAGCGCCACGTCCAGGGCCTTGCGAGACGAAGCCGACCCTTCAAAGGCGACCAGGATGTGTCTGAACAAGTATGACCTCCTTTTCTAGCCCGCTCGGCGATGGCGTGGGCCAGGCCCCCTCTATCTTTGCCTCGGCTCCTCTTGGGCGGGGTCGTCAGGGGGGCCTGACGCGCCGGCTATGGTGACCTGCGGCGGGTGGCTGGGCGCCGTCGCTTCACGGGCGGGCGCGACCTTTGGCCGGAACCACGCCTGGGCGACCAGCGTGGGCGCCACCGCCGAGCCGATGACCACGGTCACCAGTATAGTGTACTGTGCCTGGCTTATGTACCCGTTGGTCAGGCCAAACAGGGCTGATATGGTGCCGAAGGTGAGGCCCGTGGACATGAGGAGGGTGGTGTAGTTGCCTTCCCTTGCCGCCATGCGGAATGCGCGGGCGGCGGGCCACACGTCCACGAACTTGGCCGCTACCTTCACGCCCAGAAGGGCTAGTATCCACCCGAGGCTCGCCACCACCGCGGTCAGGGCCACGTACAGGCCTGCCTTGAGGAAGTAGAAGGGCGTCAGGAGGGCGAAGGCCACGATCCTGACTCGGTGGAGCAGCGCTCGCTCCTTCACGAATACTCCCGCCGTCACCAGGCCGATGAGGTACGCGGGAAGCACGGCCTCGCTCTTGGCCGTCGTCGCGAGTCCCCCCAGCACAAAGAGGACCAGGAAGAAGAACTTCACCTCCGGCTCGCTGATGCGCTTTCCCCACCTCTCGATGACCCAGGGCGCTATTCCGTGCACCAGTACGCACCACCATGGCCCCTCCAGAGAGGTGACCACCGCCCCGGCTACCAGTTCCCAGCCGTACCCTTCTGTTCCGTGAGAAACTCGTCTCCGCCAGTTATGTAGCGAAAGGACTAGCGGCCCGTTCGGCAAGGCTCCCAGATAGAGGGTGACGGCGGCGAGCTCTCCCTGTTTGCTGCGGGCCGGTTACTTCCTGCAATACGACTGAGCGACCAGAAGCAAGGAGACTTCACAGGCTGCCGAGCATCTGGAAACACCGGTACGCTAGTGTAGTGAGTTGCGCGTCACCGGACAACGCGGGACTCGAGGTCCATGCCTCCTGGCCGCGTCTCAACCTGACGGTTGCCAAAGAAGAGTAGAGCCTGGGTTATCGCCCAGACTCCACTCGTACACTGCTTGTCCCGCCTTTGGGCTCTCAGGGCTCAAAGAGGCGCCGCGACTCAGTTGTCCTTACCCTGATGGCCCTTGGCCTGGCCCTTTCCAGGAGGGGAGGTGCCTTGGGGCTTGGCTACGCCGGCGGCTTTCGGGTTGTCCGCCTTGTCCTTCAGGCCAGGAGGGCCCGCGTGCTTGTGGTTCGTGTCGCCGTAGCCGTATCCTGGGCGCTCGTCCTTCCCAGCCTGC
The DNA here is from genome assembly GCA_030691665.1 of Chloroflexota bacterium. Classification (GTDB taxonomy): domain Bacteria; phylum Chloroflexota; class Dehalococcoidia; order SM23-28-2; family SM23-28-2; genus JAUYDU01. The sequence goes on along the minus strand of JAUYDU010000233.1, from coordinate 2,928 downwards.
GCCTCGAGCTTCTTCACCTCGATCAGCTTGGCCTCAACGGCGCCCTTGCCGTCGACCGTCCCCTCCACCTTCACAAGGGAGCCTATCTCAGGCGTACCGTCTAGCTTGGTGTCCTTCGTCACGTTCACCTTGATGCCCTGTATTGTCCATGCACCGATGGTCCCGCCCTCGGGCAGGGCCTGCACGATGCCAGTGAACGTGATCTTGCCGGGCGTCTCACCCTGTGTCGTTACGACCTGGGTCTTCTCTGCGGCCGTGTTGTTTTCGGGGTTCTGGTCAGCCTCATTGGCCGACACCTTCACGACGTTGCGGATGGTCCCGGCCGCCGTTGGCGTGACCACGACCGTTATGGTGGCGCTGGCGTCCTTGCTGAGGCTACCAAGGTTGCACGTTACGGTTGTGCCAGACTGGGTGCAGGAGCCCTGGGAGGCCGTGGCTGAAACCAAGGTCAAGCCGGCTGGCAGATCGTCCGTCACCACGACTCCTGTGGCGGTCAACTGGCCCTTGTTGATCACCCTTATGGTGTACGTCAGGGTGCCGCCGACCAGGACGGAGTCTGGAGAGTCGGACTTATCGATGGCCAGGTCCACCCCCGGCTGTTGGTCTACTCTGGTCTCGGATGTAGCTGCGTTGTTCGCCGGTGCGGGGTCGTACTCCGCGGCGGCCACTCTTGCCGTGTTGTGCAACGTGCCCGCCTTGGTCGGCGTCACCGCAACGATGACTGTGGCGCTGGCGTCCTTTGCCAGCGTCCCCAGGTTGCAGGTCAGGATGCCGTTCGACTGGGTGCAACTTCCCTGGCTAGGTGTCGATGAGACAAAGGTGGCCGTGGCCGGCAGGTTGTCGGTGACGACAACTCCAGTGGCTGCGCTCGGTCCCCTGTTCGAGGCTGTTAACGAGTAGGTCACGTTGTTCCCAAGCACCACAGGGTCCGGGGAGTCTGTCTTGGCAATGGAGACATCGGCCACGGGATTGACTGTGGTGCTCACGGCGGCCGTGTTGTTGGTCGCGTCGGGGTCGGTCGTGGTGCCACTGACAGTAGCCGTGTTGGCGACGGTGCCAGACGCGCTGGGGACCACGACGACGGTAACGACCGCGCTGGCATCCTTGGCCAAGTCCCCAATGTTGCACGCCACGGTGGTGCCTGTGACGGTGCAGCTACCTTGCGAGAACGTGACTGACGCCAGGGAGACCGAAGTAGGCAGCGTATCGGTGACGGTCACGACGGTCGCGACATCGGGGCCTCTGTTGGTGACCTTCAGGGTGTACGTAAGCTGCGCTCCCGCAGCGACGGGATCAGGCGAATCGGTGTTGGCTATGGCCAGGTCTGCTCCAGACGACGCGGTCTGCAGCTCTGGCGATGCGAAGGCTGTACCTGCAACCACCAAGATTCCCACGAGCACGGATACGACCAGGGGCAACGCAAGTCGTTTGGACATCACTCTCTCCTCCTCAGACCCACTCATCCCAATCCCCTCCCCTTCACACATATAACGTTTCCGGTTCCCAAGTGTCAGCAAGACTCAGGCCTCAGGCCGATGTGGCGCCAGAGGCGTCGCGGGCAGGGTTCCTTGTTGGAGAGTCATGGTGGTTTCGATGCCTGCCAGTGAAACTGGACCGAGGGAAGGATTCCCATGAAGCAGCGCCGGTTCTCCTTGCTTGTGGTTGCATGGCCCAATGAGGCACCAATCGCAGCACAACCTTAAGCAGGGAGAATGCTCTAGCCACCTGCAGCCCAGCCAGCCATCTCTGCCGTCAAACGCCCTTAACAGAAAGCCAAAGTGTGTCTGGTACCTGGGTAAAGGAGGGTGACTTCCCTGGAGTGGAGGGGCAGGGACTCGGGGGGATAGTGTTCCGCGCGACCTGTGCTCTGGGATTCCACGGCGTGCCGAGATGACGATGAAGGGTGCTCACGCAGGTAGTTTGTGGCGGAAATCGTGCTCAACCGTCAGGGAAGTGAGAGATTGACAGCTATCGAATGGTCGGTCGTATAATGTCGCCATTCGAGACATGTCCGGCCCAAGGCTTGGGTGCATCCGAGATGGGAGATCCCGGTTGATATGGGGAATCCTGAGTAGAGTGTCAAACTCAGCTTTGCGGAGGTATGCGATGCCGGGTCGGATTGGGACGGTCACCAAAGGCAGACGTGGGGAGTTCCTTATGATGGCGGAGCTGCTGGCGCAGGGGTTCAACGTTTTCCAGGCTGTAGCGGACACGCAGGGCATAGATTGTGGGGTCTTGAGCCCTGGTGGACAGTTCTACCCGATTCACATCATGAGCCGTGCCGAGTTCAGCCAAGGAAAATGGGTTTCCATTTGGTCGTTCCCACCCGGAGACATGTTCGTAATAATCTACGACGAGCGCACGAAAGGCTTCTGGATAATCCCTTCGAGGGACTACAAGGAGATGTCAACTCATTGGACGAAGAAGGATGGCACGGTGTACTTCCGCTTGAGGTACACGAGAAAGAACGCTGCGGGACTTGAGGGTTTCAAGGGTCAAAAAGGCGTTGATCTTCTCAGGTGCCACGTAGAAAGAGCTTCCGGTCCATAGAGAGGCTGACTGGGGCCCTCTTTACCCCGCCACCTCTATCCGTCCGCCAGGCGCGGTCATCGCGCCTTAAGAACGTTCCGCAGTAGAGCCGGCATTGTATCCGCGCAAGGCCGGTCGACAATCTCCATTCAGACGTGTGAGTGGGGTCGCCTGTTCGGAGACTCCGTCTTTATAGGGCTAGCTTCGGCGTACGTGACCAATCGAGAGCAGGAGTTTGCCACTGAACAATCCGCTGTCTTGTGCAACGCTACGCGACCTTGGGTCGCCGCCGCAGTAGTTGGCACACGGATAGCCTCATGGGTGTAGGCAATGGTTTGCCTGACTACCTGATGAACACCGGGGACGGGTTCATGCTCCACCAGATCCTGGGCCACACCA
>JAUYDU010000342.1 GCA_030691665.1 Chloroflexota bacterium | reverse complement strand
GACGTTGTAGGTGGCGATGATGTCGTTCTCCAGGTCTATGCGCGTGTCCTGGTTACCCCTGGGGATATCCGTGTTAGCCCCGAGGTGAAACACCAGGTCGTGCCCGGCCATCGCTGCCTTCAGGGCGTCCATATCGCGCAGGTCCGCCTCGATGAAATGGAAGCGCGGCTCGTCCAACAGGTGTTCTATCCACTCCCGCCGGCCCGAGGAAAGGTTGTCGTAAGCAGTAAGCGTATTGCCCGCCGCCAGCAAACGTTCCGACAGGTGGCTGCCGATGAAGCCAGCCCCGCCGGTCACAAAACACGCCCCCAGGCTACTTGCTTGCACCATCTCTTTGCCTCCCGCTGAGATTCCCGCTCATCGTCCGTAGCGTCTGCACAGGGCCCGGCCCAGCGGCCCGGCGGAGGCCGAGGCGTAGCCCAGGGCCACGTGGCCCAGGGCGTCGATGGCCAGACAAAGCTGCCGCCAGGACCGGCGTGGCTCGCGGGCAAAGCCGACCATCACCCGCGGGAAGAAACCCAGAGCAATCCGCCGCAGCAGTCTGTATTCGGTCGCCAGGTCGTCGGCGGCCAGCCCTCCGTCCTGCCGGTGAAGCTTCCTGAGCCAGGCCTTGGTGTACCCCTCCCAGAACGCCCGCCGCCGCACGAACCTGGGCTTGAACCTGTATGCATAGACCCTATGGAAAACCTTCACCCGTGGGTTGTAGATGATCGGCCTTCCGGTCTCTCTGCGTATCCTCATGGAGAACAGCGTGTCTTCGCCCAGAAGCCCCAGCTTGCTGCCGTCGGCGGCGCCCATGTTACCTCCCAGCCTCTCGTCAAAAGAGCAGTGGTCGAAAGCCTCTCTCCTAAAGGCCATGTTCATGCCCCAGGCGTTCCTCACCGTCCGGACGCCCTCTGCGTCAAACCAAGCGGAACAACTGATGATCCAGTAGAACTCCGTGGGGAACCACTCCATGGCTTCGCCTTCCCACCTGGGAAGGGCCGGCCCCGTCAGGCCGATGACCGATTCGTCAGCAGCGAAGCTCTTGACCGTCTCCTCAGCCCAGTCGGGCAAAGCGATGGCGTCGTCATCCAGGAAGGCGATGATCTCGCCGCGGGCGTGCTCGATCCCCAGGTTCCTGGCGGGCGCCAGCCCCGTTGGCCCGTCGTTAAACAACACCCGCAGGTTGGCCAACCCCCTCTGCCGCCCGTAGGCGGCGACCTCCCGGCCCAGATCCCTGGTCCCTTCACCCACGAAGAGGACATCGAGGTTGGTGTAGGTCTGGGTCTGGAGACTGTCCAGCAGTTCCTTGATATCGGCGAGCCGGTCCAGCCTGTAAGAAGTAACGATGACCGATAGCAGTGGCCCGTCGATGGTAGACCTAGGAGCCCGCGTTCGCCTGGATGCTAGCCTAGCCACAGAAGCGCTCCTTGACGATCACAAACCAGAGGGACATTCGCTGGGGCTTCCCCGTCGGGCTGCCTCATAGATAGCATAGGCCAGGCGAACGGCCTGGAAGCCGTCCTGGCCGTTGCCCAGGGGCTCCCGCCCTTCTGCTATGGCTGCCTTGAACTCCTTCCATTCCTGCACCCACGACCGGTCCTCCCCACGGTAGTCGATCACCTCCTGCCGGAAGGGGGCAGTGAGGTCCCGCTTGCCCAGGCTGGCCCGCTGGGTGCCGTAGCTACCCCCCAGGCCCTCTACAGTGATGTAGCCCTCGCGCCCAAAGATTTCAAAAGAGAACAGGTTCTTCCACTGGGTCCAACTGACATGGAGGGAGGCCGTCTTCCCGGTGGCGGTCCGCAGGATGGCGAAGACGTTGTCCTCCAGGGGGGCCACCTTCCAGTAATAGGTGCCCAAGAAGCCAAAGACCTCAGCAAACTCACCCAAGAACCAGCGGGCAAGGTCCAGGATATGGAGGCCCTGGTCCATGAGCTCACCGCCGCCACCTATCTCACCCCGGGCTCGCCACTCCTGTTCGTAGCCCGGCCTGCCGCCAATCCCGTGACGGCAACGAATGTACATCACCTCCCCGATACATCCCTGGTCGTACCAGAGCCTCGCTTGGCGGATGCCTGGAAAGTGGCGGTAGTTAAGCCCGCACTTCAGACGCGCCCCATTTCGCTGGGCCGCCTGGACAATACTCTTGGCTTCCTGCGGATTACGGCCCAGGGGTTTTTCGCAAAGGACATCTTTGCCCGCCTCCAGAGCAGCGGTGCAAATGAGCGAGTGGAGATGGGGCGGAGTGCAGACCAGGACTGCCTCCACAGCTTTTTCTTCTACTACCTTTCGCCAGTCTTGCGTGGCCTCGCAACCAAATTCCGCTGCCAGGCGCTGAGCCGCTGAAAGGTCTATGTCAGCCGCTATAGCCAGGCGGTCTCCTGAAGCAAAGTCCAGGGCTCTAGCCCTGCGCCAGCCTTGCAGCCCTGACCCGACAAGTCCTACCTTCATGAGTGTCCCTTTATCTGCGGGACGGTACGCCGCAGGGTATACAGGTCTGAGGCCATAATGCGGTCAACCTGGGATGCCATATTGCGCCAGTCATCCCAGACGACGCTGACAAGGCGGCCGGTTAACCCATCGGAAGCATCCGAAGCCAGGAAGACTGCCAGTGCCGCCACTTCTTCCAGGGGGGTGCCTTGTCCTGCCTTCAGCCTTTCGGCCTCTTCCAGGGCCTCCTTTCCGGCGGCTTCCCCAGCAGCAAGCACAGCATCAATAAGGCGGGTATTCACCCCGCCCGGCGCAATGGCATTGACCCATATGTTATGGGGCCGAACCTCTTGGGCGAGGGTCTCGGTGAGGCGCACGATAGCGGCCTTTGAGGCGGCATAGGCGCTGAAGTTAGGACGGGGCGAGGCGGCACCCCCCCCGGAGAGGTTGATAATCTTGCCACACCTTTGGCGCATCATCGCCGGCAGCACCGCCCGGCAGCAGAGGAAGGTACCCCCCAGGTTGATGGCGATCGTCTGAAGCCACTTCTCGGGGTCAAGCGCGCTCAGCGGCCCGATGGGCCCATAGACTCCAGCGCTATTCACCAGGATATCTATCCGGCCGAACTCGCCCAGGGCAGCGCTGACCATCGCTTCCACTTCCGAGTTCCTGGAAACGTCAGCCCGCACTGCCAGAGCGCGGCGTCCCAGCCCCTGAACCTCCTGGGCCGTCTGCTGTATTTCCTTTAGGGTTCGGGCTACCGCCACAATGTGGGCGCCTTCCTGAGCATAGGCCAGAGCTATGGCGCTGCCGCTGCCTCGCCCCGCACCGGTGATAATGGCGACCTTATCTTGGAGTTGCATCGTGCCGAGGAGCAAACCGGCAGTTCAAGAGCATACCTCAGCGCTCCTGAGAACGCCGGAATCTTTCCCTCACCACCGTCCTGATGGCGGTAAACCCCTGCTCCCAGTTGGGTAACCTGCTCCTCCCGCTAAGTCTTCCTCGCATGCTCTGGGGGACCTCCATCACTTTTAGTCCGGCCTTATGTAGTCGGCATATGAGCAGAGGCTCGTAGTTCCATCCGTCGTCAGACCAAAGGTTAACCCGCTGGGTAATGCTCTTCCAGAAGGCGTTATAGCCGGAGCAGAGGTCAGTGTATTCCGTGCGGTAGAGAACATTGAATACGGTAACGATGAGCCAGTTGCCGAAGATGCGGTGGAAGGGCTTGTGTCGCCAGCCCGTCGCGAAGCGAGAGCCCTTAGCGAAGTCATACCCCTGGAGGAGGGGATGAACAAAGTTGGTGACCTCTTCGGGGTCCGTCTCGCCATCTGCATCCAGGGTGACAATGATGTCGCCACTCGCCTGCTCGACACCATACTTCAGCGCTTCGCCCTTGCCTCGCCCCGGCTGGGATAGCACCCTGATGTTGGGCCGCAGTTCTTTCGCCACGGCCACCGTGCTGTCTGTAGAGTGGCCATCCACCAACAGCACCTCATCGACCCAGTCGGGGATCCTCGGCAGAACGTGCGGCAGGCTCTCCTCCTCGTTGAGGGTGCAGATAAGGGCTGTAATACTCAGCCTTCTTTCGGCTTTGGCTTTCAGCAAAGCGTCCTCGGTTTGGTCTACAGATCCTCCCCGCCTGTACCCTTGACCTTGCACTGTGGTTACCTCGTCCGAACTGATGCCCTTTGGTCTAGGAGCGCCCGGCCAGAGTCACCAAGAGCCAGCGCATCCTTTGCGGCATTGTCCCCTCAGTGGCCGTTAGCAACCTGCTCAGTACGATGGCCAGGCCAAGCCCCTGCCCGAGGCCGTGGCCGACGCCTGCCCCTGTCAACCCCATCACCGGCAGAAGCGCGGAGCTCAGCGCCACCGTCGTCACCGCCACTACGCCAGCGATAATCACCAGCTCGCGGACCCGCTTGGTGACCCTCAAAGCCCCAAGGTAGACGTTCACCACCGCGGCGGGCAGAGCGGCCAGGGCCACGATGCGGAGAAGCGTCGCGCCCTCGGCAGCGTAGTCGCGCCCAAAGGCCAGAAGCAGCTTGTCACCCAACAGGAGCAACAACGCGCCGCCGACAGTAGCTACCGCCAGTCCGCCCACCACGGCGTTGCGAGAGAGAACGCGTAGCGCCCCAGGGTCGTGAGAACCCTCCGCAAATAGGGACAGGGCCAGGTAGGCCGAGGCCGACGTGAGAAGATATCCCAAGAACCACGCCATATAGAAGTAGGCTCCTTCTGCGGAGCCCAGCAGGCTCACCACCAGCAGCGGTAGAACCAGGCCAGGTGCCAGAAGCAGGACATCGGCAACGTAATTGGCCGCGGAAAACGGCAGGAGTTTGAGCACAGCACCCGGATCGATTAGCCCCGCTGGCCGATAGCCTGGCAATCCTCTTGCCAAGAGGCCAAAGCCAACCAGAGCACCTAGTGCCATCGCTATGCCCCCCGACGCCACTATGCCGAAGGCCCCCAGGAAGCCCGCCACGAGCGCCGGCAGGGCGAGGCGGCTGAGCTGGACAAGTACGACCTGGACCAGAATGTATTTCGCCTTTCGTATCGCCATAAAGGCGTGCGTCTGTACAACGGATAAGGTGGTGAGAACCACAAAGGAGATGAACGCCAGGGAGTACAGTGGCTGCTCGCGCAGGAAGCCGAGGCTGGGCGTCCACAAGGGCACCCCGACAAGAAATACGGCCGACGAGACCACGGCGGCGGCAGCGCTAGTGGTGAACACGGCGTTCGCCAGCCGTGGCCCCCGCCCGCCGGACTCCGGCAAGAAGCGGATAAGCCCCAGGCCTAAGCCCAGGTGGGACAACATGGCCAGCAGGGTAAGGGTTGAGAGGGCCGCGGAGCCTAGCCCGACTTCGTCGGCGTCGTACAGGCGGGCTACCAGCGCCCAGAAGGCGAAGCCGGCGAGTGCAGCTCCTACCGCACCAACCCAGAGATAGGATGCGTTGGTGTACAGAGGCGTTCGGAGAAGAGCAAGCAGACGAGAGGGAGTACCTGCAAAGCCTACCAGGGCCGGGGCTGCTCTTGTCGCGACCTGTTCTTCCACCTGTACGCTACCGCTCACTAGCTCCGATTGCGCCTGGCTGACCCTACGCGCCGGGTTTAGCCCGATCCCCCGCCGAAGGCGGGAAGAGTCGAGAGCGGCGGGTAACAAGAAGGCCTGTCTGGCGAGCCAGACAAGCCAGTGCTGTCCCCATCCCTCTCCTCGAATCTGGCCCACCTAGGAACGAGTAGCGAACGCTTTCGCAGCCGGTGCCGCCAAGTTCCTGGCGGACTTGCCGCCTGCCTCCCGTCCACTCCGCCTAGGTCAGGCGCCTACCTAATCTGGACGCTGGTCGGCGCCTCCTAGAACAAGAACGCGCTGGCTTTGGGAAGGAAAATCAAAGTCTGTGGGGCAGGCGTAAACGTTGCGTGAAGATTGCGTGAATGCTTAGCTGCCGCGTCCGGCTCGCCGCCGTCCCCGCCGCCAGCGCAGCCAGGCCCCCGGAAATCTGAGGCGAGTGCAAATGAAGGTGGCCAGAGCGGGAGCAGCCCGGACAAGCTCGTAGAACAGGCGGGAAGGGAAATCGATATCCCCGTGGGTCAGGATCAGCTTACGCAGCCGGTCGCCGCCCAACCTCGCCAGGAGCCGCTCAAGCTGCCTGTTGTCCAGGCTGGCGAACAGCCGGTGCAGGTCGGCCCCCCGCTTGAGCTCGTCGCCCAGGTCGGCCATGAACGCCTTGTGGTAGCGCGAGAGGAAAGCCCTGGAGAAGTCCTCACGTTTCAAGGCTTCCACCGCTGTCTCGGCAGCGTGCCCGGCCCCCACCAGGCCGGTGTAGATGCCCCCGCCGGATGTTGGCTTCACCTGCCGCGCTGCATCGCCCACCAGCAGGACGTTCTCACCATACGGCCTGGTGGGGGCCCACAACGGGATGCCCCCTGCGGCGAAGCCCCGAAGCTCGCCATTGCGGAAATATTCGGGAAACCTGCTGTGCAGACACCGCAGGGAATCGATAGGCTTGACACCGTTTGTTGTTCCAGTCCCCACCCTTACCCGACCGTCCCCGAGCGGTATGGCCCAGGCGAACCAGCCCGGCGCCAGGCTCTGGTCGACAAAGGCTACCACCTGGTCCTTGGCCACCCCTGGCGCTCTCATCTCTGCCACGAGGCCCAGGACCATGCCGTCTGGCCTGTGTACTCCCAGCTGCTTGGCCACCCTCGACAGAGCGCCGTCCGCCCCGACAAGCAGCTTCGCCAAGAACGAAGTCCGCCGACCTCCCCTTTCCGCGTGAACCCGCACCAGCCCGTTTTCATGCTCCAATGCCAGGAACCTAGCGCCCAGCAGAAGCTCCGCCCCCGCCTCCTGGGCCTGAACGGCCATCGTCTCGTCCAGGCGAACGCGGTCGATGGCCAGGGCGTATACCCTGTCGCCCCCAATCGACAGCTCCCTGCCCCCGGGGGAGTGGATCACCGCCCCTCGAATCTCGTTCCGGACAACGCCGTCGCCTACTCCCGCCAGCTCGAGGGTGCGAGCCGTCACCAGGCCCGAGCAGTGCAGCGGCCGCCCCACAGCGTCGTGCTCCTCCAGCAGCAGCACCCTGAAGCCTTGGCTGGCGATGTCCCTAGCCACGGCCGACCCGGCCGGTCCAGCCCCTACGACCACAGTGTCATAGCATCGTTTCACGCCTGACCTCCTGGCCCTATGCTCAGACCATCTGCGCTAGCGGGCGAGGCCGCCGGTTGAGGACACCCGTTGCGGGGACTTGAGATTGCCTATGGAGACGCACCGGGAATTGCCACCTCCTGCCCAGCATAGAGCGCGCTTGGATCGCCGATCCCGTTGGCCTCCATTATCACCGCCGGGCTGACGCCGAAGGCGGCGGCGATGGTGGTCAGGGTATCGCCCGCCTGCACTACATAGGTGGTACCCGGAATTGCCAGCTCTTGGCCGGCCACAATGGGCCCAGGCTCGGGCATGCCGTTGGCGGCAGCAATGGCCTCTGGGCTGAGGTCGAACCGCTCGCCGATCTCGGTCAGTGTCGAGCCGGGCTCGACCACATAGACCAGCCCGCCAGGGCCCGCCCTCAAGGGAGGAGGAGCGAGCGGAGGCGTCGCCGTAGGGTGGGGAGTGGCCAGGGCCTCGACCTGCGGCGGGCCTTCGCCAACCGCAGCCTGCGAAGGAGCGCTCTCCACGTCAAGCCACAGGTGGACATTCCTGTAGACCCCGTTCGCGCCGTCCTTGTAGAGCCCAAAGTCCACCTTTTGGCTCTTGCCGACCCGGTTGGGAACCAAGGTCACCGTCTTTTCCCATCGTTGGCCCGGGCCAAGCGTCAAGCCATCCATGCTGTCGACGCTCCGCCCGTCAATCCTTGCCTCCAGCCGATAGGTAGCACTGCGCCCCTCATGACTCACAATGCCCAGAGTCACCGTCAGGCCCTGCCCCAGCTCAAGGGTCGCCGGATAGCCGTCGGCCCTGCCCCCTGGCCCCAGCACATAGAACTCGGTAAACCTTTCCGGATTGCCCCGCGACGTCCCCACGAAGTAGGCCGCGGCGCCTATCCCCGCCATAGAGATTACCACAATCAGAGCCAGGGCCGCGCTAGCCCATCCAATTCGAGGCCAGGGAGGCAACGAAGGCCTCGCAGCCACCACCAAGGCCTCTTCTGGCAGCAGGGTCTGCCTCCTGTAGGTGGCGGCAGCAGCGCCCGCCACAACGAACAAGGCCAGCGAGCCCAGAACCGGATCAAGGCGTACGCCCCAGGGCGAGTAGTTGAGGGCCAGCCCCACGAACGGAACCACGGCCAAACTCAAGCCGAAGCTCAACCCTACCCGCTCGATAGCCTCGAGCTCGCTCCAGCGGGGATAGAGGGCCGCCACCAGGACGTAGCCCGGCAGGAACAGAACAAACGGCAGGCCGAGGACGACGCGCGCCGGCCCGAGGGAGGGAACCAGGAGAACTACCGCTGTGGTGACCACGGCCCAGGCCGCCGCCAGGACAAGGTCGATGTTCCTGGCAAGGATGAGGCGGGTGTTCATCTCCCCTCCCTAGAGAGCGATCGTGCAAAATTCGCCGGGTTGTTCTACAATGTGGGCCAACGGCCTAGAGTCCCCCAGGGGTAGCTCTTTCCAGACGTCGACGTCGCGCAGATGGGTGCGGCCTCCACGGGAAAGACCGACCCGCCCGGCGAGGCAACCGATGCTCGGAAGAAGGCTTGCACCCCGCGGATTCCTTCTACTGACGCTTGTGGTGGGATCCCTGGCCCTCATGCGCGGCGTCCTGCCTGTCGCCAGGCAGGGTCGCCACCAAGCCAACCCCGACCTTGTCGGGGCTGCCCGTCCGCCCTCCGTCTCTATCACCTTGGCCGCTCGCCTCCAGACGCTGCCCTGGGGAACCATCCTCGCCTTCCTATACCTGATTCTCATCACTCTGGCCGAACTTATCACCGTCGTGGCCGACGCCCGCTGGGGTCTGGCCTTGCACATCGCCGTGCTCACGGCCCTCCTTGTCCACTCCTCCCTCACAATGGGCCACCCTTCCCACAAACTACTGCTGGCCCTGGCTCTGGCCCCCCTCATCCGCATTTTCAGCCTGTCCATGCCCCTGGAGAACCTCGACCTCATCTACTGGTACGCCCTTGTCGGCGCGCCTCTCATGGTCGCGGCCTTCGTCGTAGCGCGAACCCTGGATCTGACCTGGCAGGACATTGGCCTCACCCTTCGCTCCCTCCGCATCCAGGCGCTGGTGGCGGCCACGGGCCTTATCTTCGGCTTCGCTGAGTACTTCATCCTTAGACCTGAACCGCTCATCGACGGGCTGAGCTTGGGGAGCGTCTGGCTCCCCGCCCTCATCCTTCTCATCGGTACCGGTTTCAACGAGGAACTGGTGTTTCGCGGCGTCATGCAGTCGGCCTCCAGCGCAGCCCTGGGAAAGCTTGCCATCCTTTACGTAACGGTGGTGTTCGCCGTCCTCCACTTGGGGTACAAGTCAGTCGTTGACGTGGCCTTCGTCTTCGCCGTCGGGCTCTTCTTCGCCTGGATCGTCGCCAAGACCCGCTCTCTCCTGGGGGTCACCCTATCCCACGGCATAACTAACATCGCACTATATCTCGTGGTGCCCTTCCTGGGCATCGCCGCCGTCAGCGCGCCCAGTATTAGCGTGCAGAATGTGCAGGAATTCACCCTCGACTTTTCACAAGAAGTCCAGCATCTCCGGTCCCTCATCCCGTCACCTCAGATACAGCCGCTCGCATCCGCTACTGCGACCACCACCCCTACTGCCACGCCCGCAGCACGCGAAGAGCCAGTCCGGCCCACCCCAACGGCGGTCTACACCGTACAGCCCGGTGACACCCTGGCCTCCATCGCCCGCACCCATGACACCACCGTCGACGAACTCCTGCGCCTGAACGACCTGCCGGAGCCTAGTCTCATCCAAGCCGGGCAGACTATCGTCCTGCCTCCGAGCCCCGCTGCGGCAACCGCCACGACCGTGCATACAGTAGCGGCGGGCGAAACGCTCGCCCTCATCGCCGCAAAGTACCAGACGACCGTCGAAACGCTCCTGGAGCTGAACCACCTGGCCGACCCCAACGTCATCCCCGTTGGAGAGCCCCTCATCGTCCCCAGACCTCCCTAGGCGGCCCTTCTGCCCGCCCAGAGCAGTACCCCAAAAAGGAACTGGCCCCCTGTTGAGGGAGCCAGTCCCAAATCGGGTCGCAGACGCGTCAAACGCGCTACAACACTTCCACGACCTTCGCCGTCACAATGGCGGCGAAGACGAGAAGCAAGGGGATGATCCCAACGTTGAGAACACGACCCAGTGCCCGAAGCCGGGGGCGACCATCGGCGCCAGTCAGCTCCTTGGCTATGAGGAACGCAACGAGCGTCAACACAGCCATGAGCCCCAGTGACGCCGCTATCCCTACGGCGGTGGTGATTGTAGACACGGTTGTCGTCGTCACGGTGGAAATCATATGATTCTCACCTTCCTTTCACGACAACCCCGATTCCCCGCAAACTTAGCACAGACCAAAAACTTTGTCAATCACACGGAAAGCCTATCCCAGTCCCAGCAGCCCGCTGAGGATGTCGGCGCTGAAGTCGCCGGCTGCCGCCATGTAGGTGTCCTTGAGGATCTTACCGGCCAGGACGGTCAGGAAGAATCGTCCCAGGGGCATGCGAACGACCCCGGCGGCGGCTCCGGCGATGTCGAAGAAGGGGTTGGGCAGCACGGACATGACGAACATGGTGATGACGCCGTGGCGCTCCATCCAGCGCCGGAGCCACTGGTATTCGGGGCGCTCCTGGATGATGATCCGCCCGCCATAGCCGGCCGCGTAGCCGGTGAATTCGCCCAGAGCCTCGGCCAACCCGGCCACCACTCCCACCAGGACGAAGGTCGGTATGCCCAGGTAGGAGTTGAGGATGGCGCCACCGCCGACGGTGGAGACGGCAGCGGGCATAGGCAGGATCATGGAGGCGGCGCCGATGAGGTTGATGGCGAAGACGCCGATGTAGCCGTAGTCCTTGAGGCGACTCACCTCCACCTGGAAGTAGAAGAAGGCGAAGGCGAAGGCGGTGATCAGGGCGACGACGAAGATGAGGAGGGAGTACTCCAGGCGCCAGGCGACCCAGCGTCTGCGATTCATCACCGTGCCCTTCTCATCGGGAGGGCTCATGCTTTGGACGCTTCCCCCCATTGTTCGCCTTCCCCCGCCCAGCCATTTGCCGCCATCTGGCCCAATACGAACGAAAGGACGGGAGGCAAGCCTCTCGTCCCCTGCGTGCTAGCCTCTCCTTCGTATGCCTACGGGGTTAGCTGACGGGTTCGGCTTGAAGGAGCTAGCCTACTCCCCGGTATGTCGGGAAGATTCACCCCGGTGCCCCGATCGGGATTGGGGCGGTTGGTTCCCCCGCGTCGCCAGCGGCGACTTCGGCAGCGTATTCGATTGGTCTGCTCCAATTTAGCAGAGGCTAAAATTGGTGTCAATCACTAGCTGGGGCGGGAGCGTATGATCAGGACCGGCTCCCCCGTATGTCTCACCACTTCGTCGGCCACGCTGCCTAGGATCCAGCGCCGGAAGCCAGAGCGGCCGTGGCTGGTCATCGCCACCAAACAGTCGGGGGTGTGGCGGGCGAACTCGACGATGCGGGGGGCCGGCGGCCCGCGCAGAATCTCCCACTGAACGGATAGGCCCTTGCGCTCCAACTCCTTGCCTAGGCCCGCCAGGTAGCCGGAAGCCACCACGTCCAGCTTCTGGAGAAGGTCGGCGGGCACCGCCCAGATGACCGGTGCCATGGGGCTGAACTGAACGGTCGTCTCAACGCCGATCACCTGGATGAGGGCCACCTCCAGGTTGAGTACCTTGCCCAGCTCCTCGGCGAAGGGGAGCGCCCATTCGGCGGGGCGCGAGCCGTCCAGGGGAACCACGATCTTCGACAAGCGGGCGGCGGCCTGCCCGCCGGCGGTTTCGTCGCGGGGCCTGACCAGGAGGAGAGGCCGGTGGCTGGCCCGCAGGAGCCTGTCCACCACGCTCCCTACCACCCAGCGGGTCAGCCCCGAGCGGCCATGGGTGGACATGGCGATGAGGTCAACGTTCTCCTGCTCGGCGAATCTCATGACCTCCTGGGTTGCCTTTCCCTCAACCACCTGCGTATCCACATCCAGCCCCTCCCGACGCAGCTCAGCGGCCACACCCTCCAGGTAGTTCTCGGCCAGGGGGTGGATGCGCTCCATGGTTTCATCGGCGTATGGCTTCTGTTCGGGGGATTCTTGATCGAGGAGGGCTTCGGCTGCGTGGAAGAGGATCACCCGGCTCCGAAAGCCCCTGGCCAGCAGCATGACGTAGGGCAGGATGCCCTGCGCTAGGGGCGAGCCATCTAGAGGCACCAGTATCTTTTCGAACATTTCACTGCCCTCACGCGAAGTGCTGACGATGTATCCTAACAATTGGCGAGGCTATCGGCAAGCCTGTGGGAGCGTGTAGTTGGCACGTCTTGCGGCAATTCAGTAAGATGAAAGTTCGAAGGCCCATCGCCCACTGAGGAGGCGAATTTGGTTACTACCGACCTGGACCGGGTCGTTCGGCGGGTGAGTAAGCCTGCCCGCTACAGCGGCGGCGAGTGGAACTGCGTAGTCAAGGATTGGGGCCGCACGCCGCTGCGGTTCGCCCTGGCCTACCCCGATGTCTATGACATCGGCATGTCCAATCTGGGTCTGGCGATCCTGTACGATATCCTCAATGGCCAGGCCGACGTGCTCTGCGAGCGGGTCTACGCCCCCTGGACGGATATGGAACAGGCCATGCGCCAGGAGGGCGTGCCTCTGTTCAGTTTGGAGACCCGCCACCCCGTGGCGGAGTTCGATGTCATCGGCTTCTCCCTGGGCTGCGAGCTGACCTACACCAACCTCGTCAACATGCTCGACCTGGCGGGCCTGCCGCTGCTGGCGGCGGAGCGCAAACAGGCGCTGCCCCTGGTCATCGCCGGCGGTAGCGGCGCCCTGAACCCCGAACCCCTGGCCGACTTCGTCGATGCCTTCGCCCTGGGCGACGGCGAGGAACTGGTTCTGGACATCGTGGGCTGCCTGCGGCGCTTCAAGGAGAAGGGTCGCCGCTCGAAGAGGGAGCTTCTGCGGGAGCTGGCCCGGATCGAGGGCATCTACGTGCCCCGCTTCTACGATGTGAGCTATCAGGCCGACAGCAGCATCGCCGAGATCAAGCCTATCGAGGCGGCTGCGCCCGCTCGACCGCGCAAGCGCTTCGTCCAGAAGCTACCGCCGCCCCTCACTCGGCCCATCGTGCCGTTCGTGCAGGCGGTGCACGACCGGGTGGGGATCGAGATCCAGCGGGGCTGCACTCAGGGCTGCCGCTTCTGCCAGGCGGGGATGATCTACCGCCCCCGTCTGGAGCGCCCGGTCGAGGAGGTGGTGGCCGCCGCCAGGGAGCTGCTGGCCAACACCGGCTACCGCGAGCTCTCCCTCCTTTCTCTGAGCACGACCGACCACTCGCAGATCGTGCCGATGGTGCTGGCCCTGAAACGGGAACTCGGCGACGGCATTGTCATCTCTCTGCCCAGCCTACGGGTGGACAGCTTCTCGGTGGAGATGGCCGAGGCGGCGGCGGGGCCGGGCAAGCACACCATTACCTTCGCCCCCGAGGCGG
>JAUYDU010000106.1 GCA_030691665.1 Chloroflexota bacterium | reverse complement strand
GTCTGGGTGTTTGCCTCGATGAGGAGGATGGCCTGCTGTTCCACGCCAGCATCCTCGTCGACCTGGATGTGCCCCTGATGCTGCGCCTTCTCAACCTCGTCCCGGAGAAGATCTCCGACAAGGACATAGCCTCCTTCGAGGAGCGCTTGACCACCGTGCGCCGGGTGGCGGGTGGCCAGGTCGCGGTGGAAGAGGTGCGACAGGCTGTCAGGTCGGGCTTCGAGCGGGACCTGGGCGTGAGCCTGGAGCCCCGGCCGTTCACTCCCGCTGAGGTGGCAGCCATCCGGGAGTTGGAGGAGCAGCGCTATCGCAGCCCCGACTGGATCTTCCAGCGGACGCCCCCGCTGGACGCCAAAGGCACCAGCGTCTGCAAGACCGAGGCTGGGCTCCTGCGGGTCTACGTGTCCCTGGCTGGCCGGGTGTTGAAGAGCGTGCTCATCACGGGTGACTTCTTTGGCGACCGCCAAGCACTGCGCGACCTAGAGGCGCGGCTGAAGTGGAGCCGCGCGGCGGCCGATAACGTGGGCCGGGCCGTAGAGGAAGCCTGGGCGCAAGATCACATCGAGGGCGGAGCCCCGGGTTCCCCCATCTGGGGCCTTTCGCCGGCGGTCTTGACGGACGCTATACTGGCCGCCATTGCCGACGCTCAACGCGCGGCAGGCCTTCCCCAAGAGGCAGTGACCGATGCATAGCCCTGAGTACGTGAGCATTAGCCTCGCCTCGGCGATAGCGTTGCGGCTCAGGTCGGGCAGATTCTATCGCGACGCCCATCCAACCTGCGCCAATCTCCTTCTGACGTATCCACAGACGTGCCTGGCCAACTGCGCCTACTGCGGGCTGGCGCGCCAGCGCCCTGGCCGGGCCGGCGACAAGTCGTTCATCCGTGTGGAGTGGCCTATCATTCCTACCAGCGTCGTCCTTGACCGCCTGACAAGGTGTGGCCTTGGGGTCAGGCGGGTTTGTCTGTCAATGGTCACGCACGGGCAAGCCTACAGAGACACCCTTGATATTGTTGGCCGCCTCAAGGGGCCTCTCGACACGCCCTTATCCGTCCTCGTCGCTCCCAATCTGTTCGACAGACAACGACTGGCGGAGCTGAAGGCGGCTGGCGCGGATATGATCGGGATCGGCCTCGACGCCGCCAGCGAGAAGGTCTTCGAGCTTCGGCGCGGTCAAGGTGTGGGTGGTTCTCTCTCCTGGGCGAGTTACTGGCGCGTCATTGAAGCGGCGGTGGCCATCTTTGGCAGCGGGAAGGTTAACTGCCATCTGGTGGTGGGCCTGGGCGAGACCGACGCAGACCTGGTCGCCACCATCCGACGGCTGAAGGGTCTTGGCGCTCCCGCCTACCTCTTTTCCTTCTACCCGGAGCCCGACAGCCGCATGGCTCGGGCGCGACGGCCAAGCCTGGTGCGCTGGCGTCGCCTCCAGCTAGCGAAGCATCTCCTGGAAGGTGGGCGACTCGCTCCGGAGCAACTCGGGTTTGACGATAAGGGGCGAATAGCTCGGCTGGACGCCCGTGAGGAGCACCTGGAGGCCGCCATCCTCAGCGGCCTGCCATTCATGACGGACGGCTGCCCCGGCGAGGACGGTTCGCTGGCCTGCAATCGCCCCTTCGGCAGCTACCGCCCCGGCGAGCCCTTCCGGGACTTCCCCTTCCAGCCCACGGATGACGACCTTCGACGAATCGTGCGCCAACTGAGATTGGACGAGCTTCTAGTGCGCCGGCCGCTTGTCAGGGCTGCCAGCGAGTCGGTGCCAGCCTATGCCAGTGAAGGGACATGACGTGAAGTTAGGCATCCTCCTGACCGCTGGTGTCATGAGCCAGAGCACGCACTCGGCCCTACGTATCGCCGAGGCCGCCCTGCGCAAAGGAGTGGAGGTGGAATTCTTCTTGATGGATGCCGGGGTATATGCCGTCAAACGGGGAAAGAGAACGGCCGCTGCCGACACCCTGGCGGCGCTGACTGAGAAGGGGGCGAGGGTCGCCTTGTGTGCCCTCAACGCCGAGCAGCGCGGAATCTCAGCGGAGGAATCCATCCCGGGCGTCCTTTTCGGAAGCCAGTACGACCTCGCTCTGCTCATCGGCTCGGCCGACAGGTTCCTGTACTTCGGGTGAGGCACATGGGGAAGCACGTGGCCATTGTCATCCGGCGCACACCCTTCAACAGCGAGCACAACTCTGAGGCGCTGAGAATGGGCGTGGGCCTGACCACCGGCGACAACCGAGTGAGCGTCATCTTCTTGGACGATGGCGTCCTGACCTTGAGCAGGCTCCAACCCGCCGTCATCGCCGCCGACGACGTAGGGAAGCACCTCGAGGCGTGCGAGATGTTGGGCGTTCGCCTCGTGGCTGACGAGCAGGCGTTGCGGCGGCACGCGGTGGGCCAGCCCGCGGTACGGGTGGAGGCGGCGCCCTTCGCAGAGCTGTGCCAGTTGCTCGCCACTGCTGATGTTATCATTCCTTTCTAGGGCCAGATCGATGGGAACGCTCCACATCATTACCGATCCGAACGACCGGCTCCCGCTCAAGGTGGCGGAGCAGGATGGCGCTTCGGCTACGACCATCCTGCTGCTCCAGGACGGGGTCTTCGTCCAAGGGCAACAAGGAGAGGTCTACGCCTGCGCTGACGACGTGAGAGCGCGGGGCGTGGTGAGCCCTTACCCCCTCGTCGACTACGAAGGCATCATCGACCTCATCTTCAGACACGACAAGGTGATATGCTGGCACTGAGCACGCAGGAGGCGGAAAGATGTCTATCGATATTCAGGTGGACCGCGAGATCAACCTCAAGGGAGAGGTATGCCCGTACACGTTCGTGAAGTCCAAACTGGCTCTGGAGGAGATGGAGGTCGGCCAGGTGCTGAGGGTTATCGTTGACCACGAGCCGGCCGTCACCAACGTGCCTCGCAGCATGGAGAACGAGGGCCAGGCCGTCCTGAGGGCGGCCAAGCTCAATGATACCGACTGGGAGATCGTGCTTCGCAAGGAAACGGAGTGATGGGGATGTCGGCTTTTTCAGATGAACAGATCCAGCGCTACAGCCGTCAGATCATTTTGAAAGAGGTCGGAGGTAAGGGTCAGCGCAAGCTTCTCAATGCGCAGGTCCTGGTGATCGGGGCCGGTGGGCTGGGCTCGCCTGCTGCCGTCTATCTAGCCGCCGCCGGGGTGGGCACCGTGGGCATCGTCGACTTCGACCGGGTGGACATGTCGAACCTTCACCGCCAGATACTCCACCATACGGAGGATGTTGGCCGGCTCAAGGTCGAGTCGGCAGCGGAGACCTTGCTCCGTTACAATCCTGACGTGACGGTGGTTCGCCACCAGGAGCCCCTCACTTCGCATAACGCCATGAGCATCATCTCCCCATACGACGTTGTGGTGAACGGCGCCGACAATTTCCCCACACGATACCTGGTAAATGACGCTTGCTATCTGCTGGGAAAACCCCTGGTGGACGGCTGCATTCTTATGTTCGATGCCCAGGCTACGGTGTTCGTACCCGGCAAGGGTTGCTACCGCTGCCTTTACCCCGCACCGCCGCCGCCAGGGCTCGTTCCTAGCTGCGCTGAAGCGGGCGTGCTGGGCGCCCTCCCCGGGCTCATCGGCTGCCTTCAGGCCATCGAGACCGTCAAGCTCATCCTGGGAATAGGGGAGCCGTTGGTGAGCCGCATGCTGCTCTACGACGCGCTAGCTGCCGACTTCCGCCAGGTGAAGCTGCGTCGCGACCCCGCTTGTCCCCTCTGCGGCGACAGCCCGACCATCCGGGAACTCATTGACTATGAAGAGTTCTGCGGGGTCCCTATTCCTGCTGCCCTGGCTGAGCACTGAGCGGTTCAGCCCACCCGCGTCGTATTCAGGCGCGTCTTGGAATCATACCGTCGGTGCCAGCGGTCTTGTATGGACGCCGCTCGAGCCCGAGGCGATCCCCTTTCCCTAGGCAGGCACTTCCACAGTTACCGTTGTCCCCTCGCCCAGTTCCGAGCGGATGCTGAGACTACCGCACAGCAGGCGGGCCCGCTCATACATCCCAAGGAGCCCTAGCCTGCCGGTGGTGGCCAGGTCGCCAAGAGCCTCGGGTAGCTGGAAGCCCCGGCCGTCGTCCATCACGGTCATCCGAACCCGATCCTCGCCGCCATCCACAGAGACGATGGCCTCAGCGGCACCTGAGTGTCTCCCCACGTTC
>JAUYDU010000064.1 GCA_030691665.1 Chloroflexota bacterium | reverse complement strand
GTTGCCCTTGTAGGTGAGGTCGTTCTCCTCCACGAAGGGCCCACCCCGGCCCTTGGGGCAGAAGCCGGCGTCCTCCAGGGTGACCAGCACGGTGATCGTATAGCAGTCGTAGACGGACACCAGGTCGATGTCTTTCGGGCTTACCCCTGCCATCTCGAACGCCCTGGGGGCGGTCACGGCGATGGGCGAGGTGGTGAGGTTGGGGGCGCAGGCGATCAGGCTGTGGGTCAGCGCCTCAGCGGCCCCCAGCAGGTAGACGGGTGGATGGGGCCCCTCCTTCGCCCTGTCGGCGGCCGTCACCACCAGGGCAGCGCCGCCGGTGCAGGGCATGACGATCTCCAGCAGGTGCAACGGGTCCACGATCAGCGGCGAGTTCAGCACGTCGTCCAGGCTGATCGGCCGGCCGTAGAACAGCGCGTCGGGGTTGGCGCAGGCGTTGGTCCTCTGGTCGACGGCGATCTTGGCCATCTGGCGGCTGGTGGTGCCGTACTCGTACATGTGGCGCTGAGCGACGAGGGCGTAGCCGGAGTTGGCCCCCATGGGCCCGTAGGGCACCTCGAACTCCCGCCAGGGCAGGGTGGAGGGACGGCCGCCGCGGGGCGCATAGAACGCCTCGACGTCGGTGGCCTCGCCCGTCAGGCAGAGGACGGTGTGGCAGAAGCCCTGGGCGATGGCCGCCGCCGCCCGCCAGACCATGCCGCAGGCGCTGGCTCCCCCCAGATCCACCACGTTGGCGTAGGTGGGGCGAAGCTGAAGGTACTCGCTGACGATGGAGGGCCAGATGGCCCCGGCCTCCTGCATAGGGGCGGCCAGCAGCACGCCGTCGATATCCGGCAGCCGCAGGCCGGCATCCTCGATGGCCAGCTTGGCCACCTCGGCCATGATCCCCAGCGAGGTCTTACCCTCGGGGGTGCGGGTTGGCTTCAGCTCGCCGATGCCGATGATGGCCGCCTTGCCCTTGAGAGTCATGTGTTGGGGAACCCCCTACAGCAGCACCAGGTTGTCCCGGTGAACGACCTCGGCCCCGTACTCGTGGCCCAGCGCCTCCTCGATGCGCTCAGAGCGCAGGCCGCGGATGGCCTCGATGTCGGCTGCACCGTAGTTGGCGATGCCGCAGGCGATGCGCTGACCCTCGCCGTCGCAGATGGCCACAGCGTCACCCCGCTCGAAGCTCCCCTCCACTCGGCGCACGCCAGCCGGCAGAAGGCTTCGCTTCTCCTGACGCAGGGCCCTGACCGCCCCGCCATCCACCACGATGCTCCCCTTGAGGGACAGCCCGGCCAGCATCCAGCGCTTGCGGCTCTCCAGGCGGTCCACCGTCGGCGGGAACAGAGTGCCCACCGCCTCGCCCTCGGCCAAGCGCGTCAGGATGTCCTTTTCGCGGCCGTCGGCGATAACCACGTGGGTGCCGCCGGCGGTGGCCAGCTTGGCCGCCTGGATCTTGGTGGCCATGCCGCCCACGCCACGAGCGGCACTGTCCCCACTCAACTGCTCGATCTCCTTATCGATGCGGTCCACCCGCTCTATCAGGCGAGCGGACGGGTCGTGGCGGGGGTCAGCCGTGTACAGGCCAGCCTGATCGGTGAGCAGCACCAGCAGTTCGGCATCTACCAGGTTGGCCACCAGGGCCGAGAGATTATCGTTGTCGCCGATCTTCGCCCCCTCGATCTCCTCCACCGCCACCACATCGTTCTCGTTGACGATAGGCACCGCCCGCAGCTCCAAGAGGGCCAGGAGGGTGTTGCGGGTGTTCAGGTAGCCCTGGCGGTCGGCCAGGTCGCGCTTGGTGAGGAGGGTCTGCGCCACCACGATGTCGTGCCAGCGGAACAGCTCCTCGTAGGCCTGCATCAGGTAGCTCTGGCCCACCGACGCCAGCACCTGGCGGAAAGGTATGTCCCTGCGCTCCTGGGGGTTGCCCAGGCGATGGCGGCCGCAGGCGATGGCCCCCGAGCTGACGATGAGGACCTCCGCCCCCTGACGGTGCAGGCGGGCCACCTGCCCCACCAGAGACGACATAACCTCCAGGTCCAGGCGGTCGGTGCCCGCTGTCAGGACGTTGGTGCCGAACTTGGCCACGATGCGCTGATAGCGCCCCGATGACATCGGGGCGCTCACGCCCTGCGCCTCCGCCAGGGATTTCCCCCTCTTCGCCATAGACAGCCGAAGCCTTTCTGCGATTTGCTACCGCATTATAGCAGGGGCATTTGTCGCCAAACAAGGAAAGCCGTCCTTCCCCCGCACCTGAGCTCGTTCAGATAGATCCCGTACGCTCGCTGCGACGAGGAGGGGCTTGCGCTGCTGGCGGACTTAGGGCCAAGAACCCAGAATCAAATGTAGCGGCGACCTTTAGGTCGCCACAGCATACATGGAGGCCTAAAGGCCTCCGCTACATTTGTTGAGGGTCTGGGGGGAGTTCACAACTGCTACCGACCTCACCAGGCCCTCGGCTACCTAACCCCAAAGGAATTCTACCACCGATGGCTTGCTCAACAATCCGCGTAGAAAGGGGGGAACAGGTGTACGGCATGTACTGGACGAGTACAGCACCTGCCCCCTGCCAGCCAGGTGTGATAGAATCCTTCTGCCTGCCTCCGATGCCTAACATGCGAAACAGGACACCGCTAGCCCCATGCGTCCTGGCGGTGATGACCGTCGCCGCCGT
>JAUYDU010000016.1 GCA_030691665.1 Chloroflexota bacterium | reverse complement strand
CCTTCGAGGACGGACAGGATGGACCCGTCGGGCCCCAGGCGCAGGACGCGCTGGCCGGCGGGCTCGCTGGCGATGATGCTGCCGTCGGGCGCCAGGGCCAGGTAGGGCTTGGCGGCTGGATCGTTGGGCACCCAGCCAGGGACAGGGAACTGCCCCAGGGGCTTGAGATCGCGGTCGAAGCGCTGGACGCGGCTGTTCCAGGCATCGGCCACGAAGATATCGCCGTTGGCGGCTATCTCGATGGCCACTGGCTCCTGGAACTGCCCCGGCTCTGCCCCAGGCTTGCCCAGGGCAGTCTGGAAGGTGCCGTCGGGGGCGAACTTGAGGAGGCGATTGTCGCCGGTGTCGGTGACCCAAACGTTCCCGTCGGGGTCGATGGCCACGTCGCGCGGGCCCCAGAAGTCGAAGGGCTTGGGGTTGTTGAGGTCGGAGGCCGGGCGGCCCCACTGGGTCAGGAACTTGAGGTCGCGGTCGAACTTCTGGATGCGGTGGTTCCAGGTATCGGCGACGTAGACGTTTCCCTGGCTGTCGACGGCCACGCCCCAGGGCTCGTTGAACTCGCCCTCGCCTGAGCCCGGCTTGCCCACCTGAGCTATGAATTTGCCCTCGCGGTCGAACTTCTGGATGCGGTTGTTGCCGCTATCGGCCACGTACAGGTTTCCGTCGCGGTCCACCGCCAGGCCGGCCGGCTTGACGAATCGGCTGGGGCTGGCACCGCTCTCGCCCAGGGTGAAGCGGCCCTCCTTGTCGGGCTTGGGCTGGGGCAGGGGCTCCTGCCTGGTGGCCAGCGTGGGGGTGAACTCGCTGGGGAAGTAGGCCACGGAATCCATCATGCCCAGGGGCTCCGGCAACTGACGGTCGCGCCAGTAGCGCCACCAGACCTGCCAGGTATCGCCGTCGCCCATGCTCTTGAGGAAGTCGGCAAAGGTGGTCATGAGGGCCTTCTGTTTGCCATCCTTCAGCTCGATGTTGCGATAGATCTCGGGGAACCACCAACGATGGTGATAGCGCCGGCCCGGCCCGTAGCCGCTGAGGGAGGACTGGACGGCCGCATCGTTGCTGGCATTCACCAGGACGACGGCGTTGGCCGGCGGCTTGAATCCACTGTCCATAGTTGGGTACTGGACGTTGGGGTAGTTGCGCAGGTACCAGGCCCAGGGCCAGGTGAAGGCGTCGGTGCCGTCCACGGCGATGGGTAGGTCGTTGCCCAGGCCCGTCTGGCTCGCCCAGCGCTCGATCTCGTCGCGAATCTGGGGGATGTCAGGGGAGCTCTGCGTATAGACCAGCATCTCTCGGGCGTCGGCCCCATCGCCCGCAGCAAAGCTGGCCATCCAGGCCGCCCGCACGCTGAACAGCAGCAGGGCGCCCACCACCGCCGCCACCGGCACGACGGCGATGGCGCGGCCGCGTAGGGTGAGGGCGAGGGCGACGATGGCCAGTAGCGCGGCGGCCCCCACCAGGATGCGGGCCGTGTTGCCAGCGGCGTCGGTGGGCCCGAAGGCGGCGAAGGCAACGGCTGCCGCCGCTACGGCGGCGGCTAGCAGGGGGCAGACGAAGCCGGGGATGCGGAAGTGCCACTCCCGGGCCTGGAGCAGGTTCCAGAGCTGGCCCAGGGTGTAGCCGGCCAGGATGATCGTCGGCAGGGCCAGGTGGACGTTGAGCCAGGGCATCTTCTCGCCGGCGATGGAGTAGCCGTAGAGAGCGGCCACCAGCCAGAAGGCCAGGAAGCGGGTGAAAGCGTTGCCGCGGATGGCGAAGTAGGCCACGGCTGGCAGGGCGAACAGCAGGGGCAGGAACTCGTAGATAGGCAGAAGCAGCAGGTAGTAGTAGAAGGGCTGGCCGCCTCGCTTTACGTCTTGCTGCTCCAGCCAGTAGTCCAGGGAGCCCCATATCCCCGAGCCAAAGCCATCGGCGTTGGTGAGGAAGGTCGTGTAGAGGAGGCCGTAGATCAGGTAGAAGGCGCCGGCGGCGATGAGCCAGGCCCGCCAGTTCCAGCGCAGGCCGATGACAGCCGTTGCGGCGATCAGGGCCGTTACGGTGAGAAAGCCAGTGAGCTCCTCGCGGGTTACGTGCTCGTTGCCGCTGAAGGGCCCCAGGTTCACGGTGAAGAGCTCGCGAGACCACCCGGCTTTGTCCACTATCCCAAACCATTCCAGCGGCTTCTGGATAGCGGCCGCGAACTGGGGCAGGGATAAGGTGCCCAGGATCAGGAGGAAGTGAGCAGCGCGGGGCATCTCCGTGATTCCCAGCCGCTGGCGTAAGCGTTCGCTCAGGAAGGGCCAGAAGGCGACGACGGCCCAGGCGAAGGGAGCGAGGAGCACAAACAGGTAGACAGAGGTCAGCCGGTCCAGCTTGTGGCGTTCCCTGATCTGGGCCGCCAGGCTATGGGCCACCCACAGGTTCAGGAAGATGAGGAACACGGCCACGTTGAGGTAGGTGACTTCCTTGGTGGCGAAGCTCAGGGCTACCAGGCCCGCCGCGAGATACAACCAGCGGTGGCGGCCCTCGTCGATGTAGCGCCACAGGCAGACCGCCAGGCCGAGCGTCCACAGGGCGATGAACATGTCGTTGCGGGCGAAGCGGCTGTAGTAGAGCATAGTGGGCGAGAAGGCGATGAGGCCGGCGGCGGCCAGCGCCCCCACGCGGCCCAGGCGATGGCGCAGCAGGAAGGGCACGCCGATGAGGGCGGTGCCCAGGAAGGCGTCGGGTATGCGGGCTGTGTAGTCGCTGACACCGAACAGGAGGAAGCTGAAGGCGCGGGCGAAGAACTGGAAGGGGCCGTGCATCATCGGCATGTGCTCGTAGCCGCCGCCGTTATAGAGGTAGTAGGCGTACTGGGCGTGCAGGCTCTCGTCGTGGTGGAGGGCGCGCGCCCCCAGGTCCCAGAAGCGCAGGGCGCCGCCAGCCAGGATGAAGGCGAGGTAGAGGGCCACCTCCCAGTCCAGCCTCAGGCGCAAGGAGGCCAGGCGCGCCAGGGGGCTCGCCGCAGGTTCCAGGGCCGTCGTCGAGGAGGATGCTTGGCCGCTCATTCGCCTCTCACCAGTAATTCCGTCTCTATCGATGATAGGTCGCCGTAGGGCTTACGGTAAACCAGCCAGCGCCACCAGGCCAGGGGGTCGATGGAACCCGGTATCCAGCCCTTGGCCACGGGCCAGGTCCGTTCCCAGAGGCGATAGCCGGGGGGAACCGGCTCCCCCGCCGGGTTCAGTATGGCCACAGCGTCGGCGGGCGGAGAAGGCGCGAAGACGACACCTCTCACGTCCCGCAGATACCATCCTAGCGTGGGGAGGAAGGAAGCGTCTACGGCGATGCGGCCCGGCGTCTGCGCTTGGATGGTGGCCAGCGTTCTCTGCAACTGGAAGACCTGGCGGTCAAGGCGCTCGTCGGCCAGGGGTTCGCTCCCTCGGCCGTAGGCGACGGAGGTGGCGCCGTGGATCAGGAAAGCGATCGCCAGGACCAGGGCCAGGGCCATCGAGCCCGCCGCCGCCCGCTGGCCCAGGGCGTTCCACGCCACCCAGATCAAGAGAATCCCACCGCCCGTGGCCAGGACCAGCGCTGCCTTCTCGCCGCCCGGTCCAACTTCGCCTGCCTGGGCCCAGTTGGAGAGGATCAGCGCGACGTAGGCCGCCAGCAGGAGCACCGGCACCAGGTAGGGCGCCGCCTGGCGGAAGGACTCGAGGTCGGCCTCGGCGGCGATCCGCTCCAGCCAGCTCCCGGCCAGGAGGGCCAGGGGCAGGAGGATAATGATGAGCTGGCCTGCCTCACGGCGGCTGGTGACGGCGACGATGATGGCGGCGGCGCTGGCCCAGAACAGGAGGAAGCGCTGGAAGAGAGAGACTTCCTCTTCCCTGGACGCCCCCCAGCGGTACAGCAGCCACAGGTAGGCCGCTCCGCCCAGGAGAAGCAGAGGTGCTTCGTAGCCTATCAGTATGCCGGGCTGGAAGTGCCAGGGCAGCCCGTCTCTGGGCAGCTCGAACATGTCCACCCACTGACGCAGGCCCGGCAGGCTGAGGCGATCGATGGAGGTGCCGAAGTGGGTGACCCCTAACTCCAGCGCTCCCAGCAGGAAGAGGACGCTGCTGATGGCCAGGGCGGGGTTCTGCCTGATGAAGCCCAGGGCATCCAGCATCTGCTCGTTCCGCCTCCAGGCGGCTTCGTACACCAGGAAGGCGACGAGGATGATCGCCGTCGAGGTGGAGATGGGGTCGCTGCCCAGGGCCAGGCCCAGGCCAAGAATGAACAGGAAGAGAAAGAAGGGCCGGCGTTCGCGCAGGTAGGCGAAGAAGGCGAGGACCATGACCAGGGAGAGCAGCGCGCCGACGCTGTAGGGCAAGCTGCTGCGAGAAACGTGGACGAGCAGGGGGGAGAAGGTGATGAATCCGGCCGCCCCCAGGGCCGCCCCGCCCACGTATCGCGACAGGGGCCAGAGAAGGGCGACCAGGGCCGCCCCGGCCAGAGCCGGCACCAGGCGAGCGGCGAAGTCGTCGGCGCCGAAGATGGAGAAGAGGTAGGCGGTGAGGGAAGAGGTCAGGTCGCCCAGCCAGTTGTCGGGGGTATTGCCCTGGGACGTCTGCCAGGCGGCCAGGGAGCGAGCGCTCTCGTCGATGGTCAGCGGGAGGTGATCGAGGCGGGCCAGGCGCAAGGCAGTGGCCAGCCCGATGAGCAGCAGCCAGACCAGCGCCTCCAGGCTTACGGATACGGCGGGGGATTCCCTGGCGGCCTCCGCCGTCGGCGTCCCCATCGCCAGCGCTGGGTTGGCGGCCGGCAAGCGGCGTTTGCGGCGGCCGCTGGTCACACCGGGCATGGTCTCGCCACTGTCTCAGGGGGCGCCGACAACGATCTCCCCCTCCGCGGCCAGGCGATAGATGGTGACCCCTTCATTCTGATAGGCCACCTCCATGAAGCTGGCAAACTTGGCTAGGCCCGCCTCGTCGTAGGCCTCCTTCTCTAGGCGGCCCACATATACGTACTCCACCCCGTATTTGTCCAGGATGTCGCGCGCCTCGTCGGCGCTGGTGGTCTTGTAGGCTCGCTCCACATCTTGCTTTCGGGTGCCCTGGACCTCCCAGGAGGCACGCCAGCGGTACTCGTGGTCGGGCCAGCCCAGCAGGGTGGGCAGGCCGGTGCGGGAGGAGACGCGACCGTAGTCGCTGTAGTCCCCGCCTACAGCTTCCAGGATGATGGGCGTGCCTTTCACGTTGTCCGATAGCCAGCGGATGGCTTCGTAGTCGGTGGGCGAGGCTGGCCGCAAAGCCGCTAGGCCATCGAGATAGGAGTGGGTCCTGAAGCCGAAGGTGCGGTTCGGGGTGGCGCTAACAGGAGAGACGAGGCCGGCGCCGATGATGGCAAGGGTGAGGATGACCCACAGCAAGCGAGGGGTGGAGGCCAGCACGTCCATCGGCTTCCATCTAGAGACGATGTAGTGAAGGCCGAAGGCGCCGCTGACGCTCAGCATGATCCAGGACTGGTAGTTCAGGCGGAAGACGGTGTTGGAGCGCACCCCCACCGGGTCCTGCACCCAGTACAGCTCCGTACCCAGGAGGATGAGGATGGCTATCCCGCCCACGGCCAGGGCGAACAGGAGGCTCTGCTGGCCCTCGTCCTCCTTGGCCCTGGCGTTGAGGAAGCGGCCGAAGGAGAGGGCGGCCACGGTGATCGCTGCCAGCAAGAAGGCGAGGGTGATCCACCAGGGCCCTCGCAACTGGGCCTCCTCGACGAGGCCCGACGGACCCTGATGGCCGGTCACCAGCAGCAGCCACAGGCCAAAAGGCACGAAGGCGGGGAGAAGGGCCCACCAGAAGATGCCCTTGTGCTCCCGCCAGGGGCCGAGAGCAGCCACCGCGAAGGTGACGGTGGGCCAGAGGATCGTCACCCACATGTAGAGGAAGTGTTGGGGCCGGGTGGCCATGGTCTGGATGGGCGGCCAGCCCTCGATCGAGGCCAGTTGGATGGGCAGGATGCCTCCGCCGACGGGGTGGGTGCCCCATGGGTTGAAGCTCTGGATGTAGAAGGGTAGGTACAGGAGAACGGAGAGGATCAGCGGGGGCAGGGCGAAGCCTGCCGTCTGCCCCACCACGGTCGTATTCAATCGGCCCTCGCTCAGGTAGTTGCGGACCCCAGCCATAGCTACCATCAGGGCCCAGAAGGTGGGCAGGTCCCAGAGGTTGATGAACCCCAGGGCGCCCAGAAGGATGCTGATGGCAACGAAACGGGCGGGATTGGCGGCCCAGAAGGTCAGCCCTTCCCAGGTGCTGGCCGCCAGGTTCAGGGTGGAGCCGGCGGTGGCCGAGGCGAGCCGCGGTGGCGCCGGCGTAACCGAGGTCAGGATGAGACCGGCAGAGCCGCCAGCGGGGGCGCCGTTGAATCTGTCGCTAAGCCGCCTTAGCTCGGCAGAGACGCCCGGCCAGACCTGGGCAGCCAGCGGCCCCTGCCAGCGCAGGGTATTGAGGGCTATACCCATGGCCGTCAGCACGAAGGGTATCGACAGCAGGTGGGCGTGGAGCTCCCCCAGCATGAAGGTGAAGAAGGGGAATTCCCGCCAGTCCCACTGGGTGGCGATGCGGGTGGCCCGCCACCAGAACCACCACTGGGTGGGGTACCACTCGCTGCAATCGCCGGGAGTCTTCTTGCAGTTCACTGGGCCGTTCAGGCCATCGATGCCCACCAGGCTGTAGAAGCCGCGGGAGCCGATGCCGTATCGGCTGAGCAGCTCGAACATCCCCTCTAGGTTGGCCAGGATCAGGAGCAGGCCCATGGCCACCAGGCCGAACACAACGGCGCTGCGGGGCCGGCCGCGTACGATCAGCAGGTTGTACAGCAGGCCGAACACGGCGATGGCGGCCATGGCGCCGATGAGAGCCACCCCCAGGTTTAAGGTGACGCTGGAGCGCAGGCCGGTCAGCTTGGTGAGGCTGGCCACCATGAGCTGGCCGAAGTGATACAAGGGGACGGAGTGGCCGGCAAGCCAGGGGTCTTGGGCGGGGAACTGGTCGGCCCGCAGGATACCATTGAGGAAGGCGAAGTCCATGGGCTTTTCGACGTTGGCTATCTCCGCGATATTAGAGCGAAGGTAGGCAGGCACAATGAGCGCTACAGCGAACAGCCCTTCAATGAACAGAATGTAGGGCC
>JAUYDU010000560.1 GCA_030691665.1 Chloroflexota bacterium | reverse complement strand
CTGGCGGTGTTCAGTATGACCCTGATGGGGGTGGCCTACGCCGCCTACCTCACCTATGTGGAGCTATTCGTTCTGGAGGCCATCTGCATCTACTGCGTGGCCCTGGCCTCGATCATAACCGCTAGCTGGCTCATCAGTCTGCCCGAGCTCTTCGATCGGGTCTTCTTCTAGTCCTTCCCCCAGCTCCTTGCCAGCATCTTTGTCCTCCGGGAAGACCTGGGAGTCGGAGGCCAGGGCGGACAGCTCCTCGGCCAGATCTTCGGCCTCTCTGTCGCCCTCGCCGGGCAGCAGGCCAGGCGGTGCCAGCAGCTCGGTCACCGTCCGGCGCTCTGGCAGGGTGATAGCGGCGCGGGCTGGGATGAGCTTGCCGATGATGACGTTCTCCTTAAGGCCGAGGAGGTGGTCGACAGAGCCGCCTACCGCTGCCTCGGTGAGGACGCGAGTGGTCTCCTGGAAGGAGGCGGCGGCCAGGAAGCTATCGGTGTTGAGGGAGGCCTTGGTCACTCCCAAAAGGACTGGCTGAGCGGTGGCAGCCTCGCCACCTTCGGCTAGAACTTTGGCAATCACCTCTTCAAAGCGGAAGCGATCCACCAGTTCGCCGGGCAGGAGGGCGGTGTCGCCGGGGGAGTCGACCCGCACGCGGCGGAGCATCTGGCGGACGATGACCTCGATGTGCTTGTCGTTGATGGTCACTCCCTGGGAGCGGTAGACCTTTTGCACCTCCTCTACCATGTAGAGCTGCACCGCTTCCGGCCCCTGGACGCGCAGGATGTCTTGAGGATTGATGGCGCCGTCGGTGAGCTGGCGGCCGGCGTGGACGTACTGGCCGGTCTCGACGCGGATGCGGGCGGTGGGTGACACCAGGTACTCGCGCTCCTCTCGCTCCTCATAGAGGAGGGAGAGGCGGTCGTTGCGGTCGCGCATGACGCGGCCAGCCATGCGGGCGGTGATGTCCTCGGCGGGGACGGGCAGCGGAGATTCCTGTTTGCGCTTGCTCTTGGCCTTCTTGGGTGGGGGCTGGCGGGCTAGAAGGGCCCCCTGTTCCACCCACTGCTCGTGCTCTACCAGGACGTCGGCCCCTTCGGGTAGGGCGTAGTCATCGCGGTAGAGCTCGCTACTGACAATCTTTATGCGGCGGCTGTCGCCATCGCGCACGATCTCGGCTGTGCCGTCGATCTCGGCCACGATGGCGGCGCCCTTAGGCACCCGAGCCTCGAACAGCTCTTCCACTCGGGGCAGACCGGAGGTGATGTCGATGCCGGCCACGCCGCCGGTGTGGAAAGTGCGCATGGTGAGCTGGGTGCCAGGCTCGCCGATGCTCTGGGCGCCCACAATGCCTACGGCCTCACCCAGGCGGACCATATCGCCGCGGGCGAGACTGCGGCCGTAGCAGGGGGCGCAGATGCCTCGCTTGGCCTGGCAGGAGAGGGCCGAGCGGACGTGCACCCGCCGAATGCCGAGTGCCTCGACGCGCTGGGCCGCTGCCTCGGTGATCTCCTCGTTGCGGCGGACGATAACCTCGCCCGTCTCGGGATCGAAGAGGTCGGAGGCGGCCCAGCGGCCGATGATACGCTCTCTGAGGGATTCGAAGACACCTTTGTCTGCCGGCTCCGACAGCCAGATGCCGGCGGTGGTGCCGCAATCGTCTTCCAGTACGATGACCTCCTGGGAGACATCGATGAGGCGGCGGGTCAGGTAACCGCTGTCGGCGGTGCGAAGGGCGGTGTCGGCCAGGCCCTTGCGGGCACCGTGAGTGGAGATGAAGTACTCCAACACCGTCAGTCCCTCGCGGAAGCTGGAGCGGATGGGCAGGTCGATGATGCGGCCGGCGGGGTCGGACATGAGACCGCGCATGCCGCACAGCTGGCTGATCTGGCTGATGTTGCCCTTGGCTCCGCTGATGGCCATCAGATAGACGCCGCCGTAGCGGTTCAGCCCGTCCTGGATGACGGTCTGCATTCGTTCGGTGGTCTCTCGCCAGATAGCCACCGCCTGGTCGTAGCGCTCTTCCTCGGTGATGAGACCCATCTGGAACTGCTGCTCGACCTCGGCGATGCGAGCATCGGCCTCGGCCAGGAGTTTGACCTTCTCGTCGGGTACCTTGAGGTCGTTCATGGCAATGGTCAGGCCGGAGCGGGTGGCGTAGCGGAAGCCAATGTCCTTGATGGCATCGACCATCTCGGCAGTGGGTCCGATGCCCAGCTTGTGGTAGCACTCTGCTACCAGGTCCTTGAGCATCTTCTTGTCCATGGTCTCGTTGCGGAAGCCCAGTTCGTCGGGCAGCACCTCGTTGAAGATGATGCGGCCGACCGTGGTATCGATAAGCTCGTCGCCGGTCTTGGCGTCACGCGCTTTGATCTTGGCCTGGAGGGCCACCAGGCCCAGGTCGTGGGCCAGCTTGGCCTCCTGGAAGCTACCGTAGACTCCGTGAGGGGGCCTGCCCTGGCGGTACTCGCCCTTGGCTCTAGGCTTGGGGATGGTTAGGTAGTAACAGCCCATGACGATATCCAGGGTGGGGGCGACCGTGGGCTCGCCGCTGCTGGGCAGGAGCAGGTTCTCGGCCGAGAGCATGATCTGGCGAGCCTCGGCCACCGCCGCTCGCGACAGGGGGACGTGCACGGCCATCTGGTCGCCATCGAAGTCGGCGTTGAAGGCGGCGCAAACCAGGGGATGGAGCTGGATGGCGCTGCCGTCGATGAGGACGGGCTCGAAGGCCTGGATGCCCAGTCGGTGGAGGGTGGGCGCCCGGTTGAGCAGGACTGGCCGCTTCTGGGTTATCTCGTCGAGGATGTCCCATACCTCCGGCCTGGCACGCTCCACGATGCGCTTGGCCGACTTGATGTTGTGGGCCAGGCCGCGCTCGACCAGGGCGTGCATGATGAAGGGCTTGAACAGCTCCAGGGCCATCCGTTTGGGCAGGCCGCACTGGCGCAGCTTGAGTTCGGGCCCCACCACGATGACCGAGCGGCCGGAGTAGTCCACGCGCTTGCCGAGGAGGTTCTGGCGGAAACGCCCCTGCTTGCCCTTGAGCATGTCGGAGAGGGACTTGAGCTTGTGGTTGCCGGCGGTGGATACGGCGCGGCCACGGCGGCCGTTATCGATGAGAGAGTCGACAGCCTCCTGGAGCATTCGCTTCTCGTTGCGAATGATGATCTCCGGCGCTCCCAGCTCCAGCAGCCGCTTCAAGCGGTTGTTGCGGTTGATCACCCGCCGGTAGAGGTCGTTGAGGTCGCTGGTGGCGAAGCGGCCTCCGTCTAGCTGGACCATGGGTCGCAGGTCGGGCGGCAGTACTGGCAGAACGCCGATGATCATCCATTCGGGCCGGTTGCCGCTCCTGCGGAAGGCCTCCACCACCTTCAGGCGTTTGGTGGCCTTCTTGCGCCGCTGGCCACTGAAGTTCTGGATCTCCTGGCGCAGCTTAACGGTTAGTTGATCCAGACTGACACGGTGGAGGGTGTCCAGGATGGCTTCGGCACCCATGCCGGCGGTGAAGGCATCCGGGTAGGCTGTGGCCAGCTCGCGATACTTGGGCTCCATGAGGAGGGTGACGGCGTCGTCGCGAATGGGGTCCTTGAGGTCCTCCAGTTCCTCGATCTTCAGGCGGTACTCCTCAGCGACAGCCTGACGCGCCTCGCGCACCTTTTCTCGCAGGGGCTCTGTCTTTGCCCAGGCGGCGTCCCGGCGCTGGCGGATGTCGACATCGGCCAGGAGTTCGGCGTCGCTGCGTCGCTGGGCAAACAGGGCCTCCAGTTCGGCCATTCGCCTCTCGACCTCTTTCGCCAGCCGGTCCAGGGCGTCATCCGCCACACTCTCGCCCTGGGGCACGATGACGCTGTCGTCCAGGGCTAGGGCCTTGGCGGCGGCCTTGCCCTTGCTCTTGATGAGCTGCTTCTCCAGGGCGGTGGCCCTCTTCTTTAGGGTCTCGAGATTGCGCTTGTGCTCCTGTTCCAGGCGGGCGAGTTGATCAACCCGTTGCGACTCCAGCTTGGCGATGACCTCTTCGGAGGCGGCCTCAGCG
Source organism: Chloroflexota bacterium (assembly GCA_030691665.1). Taxonomy (GTDB): domain Bacteria; phylum Chloroflexota; class Dehalococcoidia; order SM23-28-2; family SM23-28-2; genus JAUYDU01. The sequence goes on along the minus strand of JAUYDU010000560.1, from coordinate 6,095 downwards.
GCGGAGAGCTTATCGGCGTACTCCTTCTCCCGTTCTGCCGCCTCCTGCTCCATCCTCTGCCGCAGGGCGTCGATGGCGCGGTCGCGGGCCGCCTCGTCCACGTGGGTGACGATGTACTGGGCGAAGTACAGGACCCGCTCCAAACTGCGGGGGGATATGTCCAGAAGGAGGCCAACGCGGCTGGGTGTGCCCTTGACGAACCAGATGTGGGCCACCGGCGAGGCCAGCTCGATGTGACCCATGCGCTCGCGGCGCACCTTGCTGCGGGCCACTTCTACGCCGCACTTGTCGCAGATGATGCCCTTGTAGCGGACCCGCTTGTACTTGCCGCAGTAACACTCAAAGTCTTTGGTAGGCCCGAAGATCTTCTCACAGAACAGGCCATCCTTCTCGGGCTTGAGGGTGCGGTAGTTGATAGTCTCGGGCTTGGTCACCTCCCCATAGGACCAGGAGCGAATCTGCTCTGGCGAAGCGAGGGATATGCGGATGGCGTTGAAATCGTTTACTTCAAGAACCAAGTAGGTCCTCCCCCTCGAAGCCTGACAAGTTGATGCCCAACTCAGGGATCTCCGTTGCCGATGTGTCTGCCAGGGTCACTCGTTCCTCTTCCTCGTTTAGTACCTCTACGGCCAGGCAGAGGGCCTGTAGTTCCTTCACCAGGACCTTGAAGGACTCCGGCACTCCCGGCACGGGGACGTCTTCGCCCTTGACGATGGACTCGTAGGTCTTGACGCGTCCGACCACGTCGTCGGACTTGACGGTGAGCAGCTCCTGAAGGATATGAGCGGCGCCGTAAGCCTCCAGGGCCCACACCTCCATCTCGCCGAAGCGCTGGCCGCCGAACTGGGCTTTGCCGCCCAGGGGCTGCTGGGTGATGAGGGAGTAGGGGCCAGTGGAGCGAGCATGGATCTTGTCTTCGACCAGGTGGACCAGTTTCATCATGTAGATGTAGCCCACGGTCACCGGCTGATCGAAGGGCTCGCCGGTGCGACCGTCGTAGAGGGTTTGCTTGCCAAAGGTGGGGGCAGCGGGGCCGCCTTCCAGAAGGATCTTCTCGGCCTTATCCTCCAGCTCGTGCTCGGGTAGGCCGCGTACCCGTTTCTGCCCTTGCTCCTCTAGCCAGAGTTCCAGACAGACGCGCTTGGCCTCGCCGACCTGCGTGTCATCGAACACCGCCTGGCCGTCGTAGCCGCGCCGAGCCAGCCATGCCATGGCTTTAGCCAGGTCTAGGTTCTCGCCAACATCGTTGTGGTGGCCGTTGGGATGAGGCAGCACGGCGTCGGCCTGCTGGGCGATCCAGGCGCGAGCGAGGGCGTCCTCGATGGTGAGGGGATTGCCGCCGTCGAACACCGGGGAGAGGGCACGGAAGCCGATGATCTTGGCGGCCCAGCCCAGGTGAGTCTCCAGCACCTGGCCGATGTTCATGCGGCTGGGCACGCCGATGGGGTTGAGGATCATGTCGACGGGGGTGCCATCGGGTAGGTAGGGCATGTCCTCGGCGGGCAGGATGCGAGCGATGACGCCCTTGTTGCCGTGGCGGCCGGCCATCTTGTCGCCAGCGGCGACCTTGCGCCGCTGGGCGATGCATACCCGCACCATCCTGTTGACCCCCGCCGGCAGCTCGTGGTGGCTGTCGCGGGAGAAGACCTTGACGTCGATGACCTTGCCCCGCTCGCCGTGGGGTACGCGTAGTGAGGTGTCCTTCACCTCGCGAGCCTTCTCGCCGAAGATGGCGCGCAGGAGCTTCTCCTCGGCGGTAAGCTCTGTCTCCCCCTTGGGGGTGATTTTGCCGACCAGGATGTCGCCTGCCTGAACCTCAGCGCCGACGCGAATGATCCCCTCCTCGTCCAGGTTGCGCAGGCTCTCTTCACCCACGTTGGGTATATCGCGGGTGATCTCCTCTGGCCCCAGCTTGGTGTCGCGCGCCTCCACCTCGTGCTTCTCAATGTGGATGGAGGTGAACTTGTCGTCGCGGACCACTGCGTCGGAGATGATAATGGCGTCCTCGAAATTGTAGCCCTCCCAGCTCATGAAGGCGCAGAGAAGGGTCTGGCCCAGGGCCAGCTCGCCCTGGTCGGTGGAGGAGCTATCGGCCAGGGGCTCTCCCTTCTGCACCCGCTGGCCTTTGCGGACGATGGGCCTCTGGTTGATGCAGGTTCCCTGGTTGGAGCGCATGAACTTCGCCAGGTCGTAGACCCCTTCCTGGCCGCTGTCGTAGCGGACGCGGATGTGGCGAGCGGTGGAGCTTGCCACCTCGCCCTCGTCTTCGGCGAAGACGACCTGGCCGGAGTCGATGACCGCCTGGCGCTCCATGCCGGTGGCCACCAGCGCTACCTCCGGCCGCACCAGGGGCACGGCCTGACGCTGCATATTCGAGCCCATGAGGGCGCGGTTGGCGTCATCGTGCTCCAGGAAGGGGATGAGGGAGGTGGCGACGGAGACGATCATCTTGGGCGACAGGTCCATGAGCTCCACGTGGTCCGGGGTGGCTGTGATGAAGCGGCTGCCGAAGCGGGACTCTAGCTTGCTCTCGATGAAGTGGTTGCGCTCATCCAGGGGCTCGTTGGCCTGGGCCACCACGTAGCGCTCTTCCTCGTCTGCCGATAGGTAGAGGACCTGGTCGGAGACGAAGGGTCGCACGGCGATGGTGGTGGGTGGCAGCTTGGCCAGCTTCTTAGCCAGCTCGTCGGTCACCTCGGCGCCGGCCGGCGCTATGAGCCTGCCCCGCTCGCTCTTGACATCCTGTCTCAGGAAGCGGCCGACGAGTTCGGGCGAGTTGTTGGGCAGCTCGCGGATGACCCGCCGGTAAGGCGCCTCGATGAAGCCGTACTCGTTGACGCGGCCATAGGTGGCCAGACTGCCGATGAGGCCGATGTTGGGGCCTTCAGGCGTCTCGATGGGGCAGATGCGGCCGTAGTGGCTGAAGTGGACGTCGCGCACGTCGAAGCCGGCGCGGTCGCGGGAGAGGCCGCCCGGGCCGAGGGCGGAGAGACGGCGCTTGTGGGTTAGTTCGGCCAGGGGGTTCGTCTGGTCCATGAACTGAGAAAGCTGAGAGCCGCCGAAGAACTCCTTGATGGCAGCGACCACCGGCCGGATGTTGATCAGGGCGGTGGGAGAGGTGGTGGCGGGGTCGGTGATGGTCATGCGCTCGCGCACGACTCGCTCCATGCGCAGCAGGCCGATGCGGAACTGGTTCTGGATCAGCTCGCCCACCGTGCGCAGGCGGCGATTGCCGAGATGGTCAATGTCGTCGGAGCGGCCCTCTCCATTGTTCAGGCGAACGATCTCGCGGGCGATGTCCACGAGGTCTTGGGGCACGAGGATGCGGGTATCCAGGCGCTCCTTATGGCCCAGACGCTTGTCGAGCTTGTACCGTCCCACCTTGCCCAGGTCGTAGCGACGATGGTTGAAGAAGAGGTCGTTGATCAGCTTGCGACCGTTGTCCAGGGTGGGCGGGTCACCCGGCCGCAGACGGCGATAGAACTCCAGGATGGCCTCTTCCTTGTTCTGAGAAGGCTCTCGATCGAGGGTGGCGCGAATGTAGTGGTGGTCGGGATGGGTGTCCACGTCCTCGAACAGGGCCAGGATGCGCTCGTTGGTGCCCAGTTGCTGCTCGTCCTTGATCTTGGGGTCCTCGTCGATGGCCCGCAGAAGGGTGGTGATGGGGATCTTCTTCTTGCGGTCGACCTTGACGGAGATCACGTTCTTGTTGCTCGTCTCGAACTCCAGCCAGGCGCCGCGGTTAGGGATGAGCTTGGCGTAGCAGAGGCCGCGGCCGCTGGTGGGGTCGCGCATCAGGGTGAGGTAGACCCCGGGGGAGCGCACAAGCTGGGACACCACCACCCGCTCGGCGCCGTTGATGATGAAGGTGCCGTTGTCGGTCATGAGGGGGAAATCCCCCATGAAGATCTCTTGTTCCTTAACCTCGCCGGTCTCCTTGACGAGAAGCTGAACGTTGACCCCCAGCGACGCGGCGTAGGTCACGTCCCGCTCGCGGCACTCGGCCCCACAGTGCTTGGGCGGGTCGAAGTGGTACTCGCCGAAGCGCATCTCCAAACGGCTGCCGGTGAAGTCCTGGATGGGGGAGATCTCGTCGAACAGTTCGCGCAGGCCCTGCTCCTTGAACCAGGCGAAGGAGTCCAACTGGATGCGGATCAGGTTGGGAACCTGGATGACTTCGGGGATACGCGAGTAGGATTTCCGCAACTGGGGGATACTATTCCTGCCCCGGGAGAAGTCCCTGGCCATCGTCATAGACAAAAACCCTCCTGAGAGCTACTTAAGTCGGTGGCCCCTCGTGTGGCTAGAAGACACAAAGTGCTATAGCGGACAACAAATGGGGAAACAGGAAGTCGGGGAGTGCCCTACATCCATCAATCGATCACTATACCATCAACAGGAGGCGCTTGTCAACACAAACAGCAGGACAATGGCAACAATTGGGCGGCTGGTTCACAATCGGTGGGTTGCTTCTCCACCCCCGCCTCAAGGCGGGGGCATGCCTGGCGCCCTCGATGCCCCAGCCTTCAGGCTGGGGTCGTGAAAAACCTACCCACCAACGGTGCACCGGTCACACAATTGGCCGCCCCTTTACGGCGCCCGCCTCTGGTGGTATGTTGGCGGTGTCTACCAGACAAACGCCTGCCCACCAGCCCGGCCGGAAGCGATGTGCTTCCGGCCTCTTCCTCTCTGTATAACGCTTTCGCTGGCCGAAAGGTTCACCGCTGAGGCATCGATACCTCTTTCTGTATCCTTTATGCTATATTGATTTCGGCTGGCAGAGGTAGGCAAGGAGAGACGATTCGGTGTATCAGGAGCTGCGTGTCTTCAGCGGCAACGCTCACCCCCAGCTCGCCCAGGCGATCTGCGACTATCTGGAGATGCCCCTGGGACGGTGCGAGGTTTTCCAGTTCAGCAACGAGAACATCTTCGTGCGCTTCTGCGAGAACATTCGCGCCCGCGACGTGTTCCTGGTGCAGCCGATCGTGTCGCCGGTCAATGATCGCCTGATGGAGCTGTTTATCATGATCGATGCCGCCAAGCGGGCGTCTGCCGGGCGGATCACGGCCGTCGTGCCCTACTATGCCTATGGCCGCAGCGACAAGAAGGACCAGCCACGGGTGCCCATCAGTGCGCGGCTGGTGGCCAACTTCATCGAGACGGCGGGAGCCGACCGCCTGATCACCGTGGACCTCCACGCCGGCCAGATCCAGGGCTTCTTCAACATCCCGGTGGACGAGCTAACCGCTCTGTACATCCTCAGCCGCTACTTCAAGGAGAAGCGCATCCCCGACCTGACGGTGGTGGCGACCGATGTGGGCGACGCCAAGCGCGCTCGCAATGTGGCCGACCGCCTGAACGCTCCCCTGGCCATCGTGGAGAAGCGGCGGATCAGCAACGAACAGCGGACGGAGGCCGTCGATATCATCGGCGAGGTAGGGGGCATGAATGCCTTGATTGTGGACGACGAGGTGGACACTGGCAGCACCCTGGTAGCGACCGTGGACATGCTGCGTCAGCACGGGGCGGCCGAGGTCTACGCCTGCTGCACCCACCCGGTCCTGTCGGGGCCGGCCGTGCAGAGGATCGAGGAGGCGCCCATCAGGGAGCTGGTGGTGACCGATACTATCCCCTTGGCGGTGGAGAAGCGGTTGCCCAAGATCACCGTTCTGTCTTTGGCACCCCTTTTGGGTGAGGCCATCGGGCGCATCCACACCGGCCATTCGGTGGGGGAGCTGTTCCAGTAAGGAGCCAGCTATGGCCAGGCTTAGGGAGAGAACCGGCTGCGTGACCATGATCGTGACCAAAGAGGGCGACTGGTATCTAGCCAGGGCCGAGGGGCTCAGCATCTTTACCGAGGCCCAAACACTTGACCAGTTGAAGGCCAACATAAGGGAGGCTGTAGCGCTTCATTTGGGTGAAGGGGAAAGCGAGAAGTACGGGTTGCCGCCGCAGCCGGCTATCCGGATCGTCTATGACTTTGATGAGATTGTATGAGCCCCCGTAGGTATCCCGTCCTTTCGGCCAGGGAGCTCATCCGCCGACTGGGACGGCACTTCGGATATGAAGTGGTCAGGCAACGTGGTAGTCATATT
>JAUYDU010000507.1 GCA_030691665.1 Chloroflexota bacterium | reverse complement strand
TGCACGTAGGCGATGGCGTGAGAGAAGGTGAAGCCGGCCGCCTGGGCCTCGCTGGCACCGGCCTCCCGCATGTGGTAACCGCAGATGCTGATAACGTTGATGTTGGGGGCATACTTGCTGCAATAGGTGATGGTGTCGCGGATCATCCGCATGGAGGGCTCGGGAGGAAAGATGTAGGTGCCGCGGGCCACGAACTCCTTGAGGATGTCGTTCTGGGGGGTGCCCCGCAGCCTATCCAGGGGCACGCCCTTCTTCTCGGCCAGGGCGAAGTACATGGCGAGGATGACGTTGCAGGGGGCATTGATGGTGAAATTAGAGGCCATGCGGTCCAGGGTGGTCAAGCCGTCGAAGGCTTCGTACAGGGTCTCGAAGTCCTGAAGGGTGTCCACGGCGATGCCCACCCGCCCCACCTCGCCCTCGGCCAGGGGGTGGTCGGAGTCGTAGCCGCACTGGCTGGGCAGGTCGAAGGCGACGTTGGCCCCCCGCCGCTTCTCCGCTCGCCAGAGGTCGCGGGTGTCCTCCGCCGTGCCGTAGCCGGCGTAGAGGCCGGCGCGAGGAGCGACGGCGCCCGTCGCTTCGGCCGCCTCAGCGTAGGGGGTGAAGAAGATGGGCACGGCGTAGGTGCCGCGGGTGTAGGGATACTGGCCGGGGAAGCCCTCCTTCTCCAGATAGTCGTGATCCCTGACATCGAGGGGAGTGTAGAAGCGGGCGGGCGACTCGCTCATCCCCAGGCGCTGCAAGTTCTTCTGAAGGGTCGTCTCCTCCCACTCCTTCTTCTTCCTCTCGACCTCCGCCAGCTCCTTCGGATCGAACATGGCCACCACCCCTTTCTAGCGCTGAACCTTGTCGCGGATGTAGTCGGCAATGCGGCTGATGAGGGTGCCCGAGGGGAAGATGGCCTGCACCCCCCTCTCCATCAACAAGGGGACGTCGTCCTCAGGGATGATGCCGCCGCCGATGACCAGCACGTCCTGCCGCCCGCTCTGGCGCAGTAGCTCCACCACCTTGGGGAAGAGGGTCTTGTGGGCCCCCGACAGGCAGCTCAGCCCCATCACGTCCACGTCCTCCTGCACGGCGGCGTGGACGATCATCTCCGGCGTCTGCCTGATGCCCGTGTAGATAACCTCGAAGCCAGCGTCGCGCAGGCCCAGGGCGACGACTTTCGCCCCGCGGTCGTGGCCGTCCAGCCCCGGCTTGGCGATGAGAACGCGAGTAGGCTTTTCTTCCGTCATAGCTCTTCCCTACCCTTCGGCTTCGCTCAGGGCAGGCCCTTCCTGGCTCAGCCACTTGTCCAGCCAGTGGCGGTCGCCCAGGACGCGAGCGCAGGCGGAATAGGGGTCGAGCTCCCCGGCCACCACTTGTTCGGTGAGGGCCTTCAGTTGACCGTCCTTGTCGGCGAAATCGAGGAAGCGTCGCCTGATGCGGCGCTGAAGTAGCTCCAGGAACTCCTCGCGGCGGCGGTGGCGGCGACGCCTCTCCAGCTCGCCGTTCTCCTCCTGAGCGCGCCGATAGCGCTCCAGCTCCTGGTACAGCTCCTCGATGCCGACGCCGCGGTGTGCCTCGGTGAGCACCACGGCGATGCTCTCCCCTGGCTTCATGGCCAGGATCGCCTCCAGCTCTGCCTTCATCCGCTGGGCACCCTCGCGATCGGCCTTGTTGATGGCGAAGATGTCGGCGATCTCGAACAGCCCCGCCTTCATGGCCTGAACGGCGTCGCCTGACTCCGGCGTCACCACCACGATGACGACGTCGGCGGTGTTGACCACGTCCAGCTCCGTCTGGCCGACGCCCACCGTCTCCACCAGGATCACGTCGCGGCCGCTGGCATCGAGCAGCTTGATCACCCCCTGGACGGTGCCGGGGAGGCCGCCGTGGCTGCCGCGGGTGGCCATGCTGCGGATGAAGACGCCAGGGTCGAGGTAGTGCTGCTGCATGCGGATGCGGTCGCCCAGGAGGGCGCCGCCGGTGAAGGGGCTGGAGGGGTCGACGGCCACGATCCCCACCGATAGGCCCCTCTGGCGCATGAGGACGGTGAGCTTGTCCACCACCGTGCTCTTGCCGGCGCCGGGGGGCCCGGTGACGCCCACGCAGTAGGCGCGGCCGGTGTGAGGGGCGATGCGACGCATGATCTCGGCCACCGCCGCACTCTCCCCCTCCACCAGGCTGATCAGGCGAGGCAGGGCCAGCGAATCGCCGGCCAGCATTCGCTCCGCCAGTTGGGTCGCGCTTTGCCGTCTCTTCATCCGATGGCTTCTTCCTGCCGCAGCGCCCCGATCTGCTCCTGCGAGTAGCCCAGAAGGCCGGCGAGCACCTCCTCCGTGTGCTGGCCCAGAAGGGGCGGGCTGGTGAACTCCCTCCTCGCGTCGGCGGGGGTGGCCGACATCTCTAGGGCATTCCCCACCAATTTTACCGCTCCTCCCCGTACGTGCTCCACATCGACGACCATCTGCCGCTCCACCACCTGGGGATCGGCAAGGACCTTGTCGATGGGGTTCACGGGGGCGCAGGGGATGTCCGACTCCTCGAGGGTTTGCAGCCACTCGCCGGTGGTGCGGGTGAGGAAGACCTCTTCCAGAGCCGGATAGAGCTCGTTCTGGTGCAGGGCCAGGTTCTCGAACCGGTCGAAGCGTGGGTCCGCGGCCAGGTCCGGCCGGCCGATGGCCTGACACAGGGCCGGGAAGCGCAAGGGGGCGGCGACGGCGATGTAGTCGTCGCTGGTCTGGAAGATACCGTAGGGATGCACCACGAGATGGCGGGAGCCGATGCGCCCGGGGACCATGCCCGACACCGTGTAGATGGCCACCTCATAGGCGAGCTGATAGATCATGGCCTCCAGGAGGGACGTCTCCACCCTCTGGCCGACGCCGGTGCGCTCGCGGGCGTGGAGGGCGGCCAGGATGCCCGCCGCCGCCAGCAGGCCCGCTCCCTGGTCGGCGACGGCGACGCCGTTGCGCACGGGCGGCCCATCGGGGTCGCCGGTGATGGCCACGCCGCCGCCCAGGGCCTGGACGCACAGGTCGTAGGCGGGGCGATCGCGGTAGGGGCCCGTAGGGCCGAAGCCAGTGATGGAGCAGGAGATGATGCGGGGGTTGATCCCCTTGAGCGTCTCGTAGTCGATGCCCAGCTTCTTGGGCACCTCAGGACGGAAGTTGTCGAACACCACGTCGGAGACCTTCGCCAGGTCGTAGAAGACGTGCCTGCCCGCGGCCTTGGTGAGGTCGATGACGATGCTCTTCTTGTTGCGGTTGACCCCCATGAAGTAGGCGTCCATGCCCTTGTAGGCGAACGGGCCTTTCACGTCTCGCCGCGAGCGGGGGGCCTCCACCTTGATCACCTCCGCCCCTAGGTCGGCCAGGAGCATCGAGCCGTAGGGGCCGGCCAGAGCCCGGCTCAAGTCCAGGATGCGTACGTCCTTGAGCGCCGATTCCATTGCCACTCCCCCTTAGCTTCCCCATCGCTCCGACCTTTCGGGGCGCCCTGCGCGGGATGTAGGCGAGGGTCTTCAGACCCTCGCAGAATTATCGTCGGGGTCTGAAGACCCCGACCTACGAGGTTCATTGCAGTCGAAATACTTTGTTCATGACCATAAATCCGCGGCTTGGACGGAAGCTGCGGGTTTCAACCCGCAGAGATCGACTAAATTGTCCATACCCACAAGGTCCGCAGCTACCAGCGAGCCTACCGCCCCCAGAACTGGGGCTTGCGTTTCTCCTTGAAGGCGGCGCGGGCCTCCCGGGCGTCCTCGCTCATGAACGCCTGAGCCATCCAGCGCCGGAACTCCTGCTCGTCCTCCTCGGTCAGGGGCCCGGCAGCCAGCTTGTTGATGATCAGCTTGCTCCCCTTCA
>JAUYDU010000504.1 GCA_030691665.1 Chloroflexota bacterium | reverse complement strand
GGCGCAGCGGGGGTTGGCGCCCTAGAAGCTGTCCCAGAATCCCCCCACCGTCCCGACTAGTCGGGACGGCATGATACCCCCGACTCATGGTGATGAACGGAACATGGTGACCGTCCATCAGGAGGGTGCAGGGCACCTGGGTGTATTGGACACAATCAGGTTTTCCCGCTGAGGTTCGCCATCAGTGTTTAGCTCGCCTTGAGTTCTGCCCGTTTGTGACCCACTGACACGACCAATGTTCGTCTGCGAAGACAGTATACCAAGCCCGACAAGTCACAGTTCAGCAGACAATCGGTTCCGTGGTGGGGGTCCTCCGGGGAACCAGGACATCGCCGCTTGTGCAGGTAACAATCCAACATGATGTGCAGTCATGGGTGCACACCATGTCTGGCGGCAAGAGAGTGGGCGACCGACTGTCAATCGAGGCCAGCCCGTCGCAGCCCGACTGAACCAAATGGCGGTCCGTGTGGTTCACCTGCACCAAGAAAACCTGTTGGGTGAAGTAACCGCTTACTACCCGAAGCCTTTTCCCGTAGCGCAAAGGCTCCAGGCCCAACACGGACGAACACCTGCGTCTCCCTGCTCAGGAACTCTTGCACCGCATGGGAGGTGAATGGCTCGGTCATCTACTGCCTGCGCTCATTGTGATAGTATCCGTACATTCAAGCCTCTGATGCCCGTCACTGTCCTTAACAACCGAGGGTTCGGAGCATGAAGTGCGGCAGAGAATACGTCCAATTGTCATGACCTTGCTGGGAGTTGGGCTAGGCACCCTGTTCGGTTGGCTAGCCATTCGGGGCATTGACTGGGCAGAGGTGCGGCGATCGTTGGCGGACTTCTCTCCCTTGCTGTTGGCCGGCGCCATCAGCGCGCTTCTGGCTTCATCGTATCTGCGCGCTCTACGTTGGCGACTGCTGTGGACTGACGTGAGGGTCAGCGCTCTTCGCCTGTTCTGGATAGAGAATGCTGCACTTGGCCTGAACAACATCACTCCCATCCGGGCCATGGACGAGCCATTGGAGTTCGGCATATTGACTCTGAAAGACCGACTGCCCGGCGGGACGGTCATCGCAACCATGATGATGTGCCGAGTTCAGGATTTGGCATTCACCATTCTGTTCATCCTGATTGCCTTGATATCGCTTCCGCCTGTTCGACAGTTCTCGCTAGCCATAGTCCCCACGGCTCTCTTCTTCGTTGGCTGGCTCGCGGTCTTGCTCAATCTGGGCCGCCTCGTGCGACGTTTCCCTCGTCTCCGACGTATCCCAGGGGTGTTGTCCTTTGAACAGGCCGTGAATGCTCTTTGGGCACGAAAACGAAGGATGGCTATGGTGTTCCTTGCCACCGTATCCTATTGGCTAATGCTGGCCCCTGTAGGAGTGTTGGTCGCGCACGGGTTGGCTATTGACATGCCTTTCCACCAGATAATGGTCACGGTGTTGGGGGCCATCTTCTTCTCGACGGCTGTTCCCGGTCTCCCAGGTGCTGTGGGGACCTTTGAGTTCGCGATGATGTCTCTTATGGGCTTGTGGGGGATTGACAAACAGACGGCCCTGACCTTCGCCATCATAGTGCACACCGTGTTGTTCCTGACTCCCACAGCTTTCACCTTCGTGGTACTCCCTTGGGAGGGAGTGACATCGATAGGACGGCTCAACAGTCTGGTGGAGAGATGGCGCCAGGCTCAGCTGGACAAGGGTACGAACACTGAACCCTGACCTTCTTGCCGGTGAGCTCCACATCGCGGTTGACGGTGTAGCGAACGGCGTAGCCTTGAGCCTCACGTCTCAATCAAGCGTTCACAACGGGTGAGTAGGGGGATGTCTGACCGGTGGACGACCGGGCGGACGTGGGGCCCCTACGCTGCACGTTGGCGCAAGGCGGAAGGATGGCGCCAAGGCAGGGCAAGTCCTTGCAGGCGACGATGCCACGCCGTATCATCTTGCGTAGCCGGTCTTGGTCTCCCGCCGTTCCGAGCGATGGCTGTCGGGGCCTTGGCGTCTGGCGGCCAACTGGGCCTTGTCCCGCGCCCAGCGATGGTCTGCGCGGACCTGGCCGTCGCCCTCAATGTTTGTCTTCATGAGCATCGGCCTGGGGCTAGTGGTGGCGTCCAGGGTTTGAGGGCGATAGGGCTGTCTTGCCCTGGGGCCGATCTGATTCGGAGACGGGGCCCCCTTGCGTTATCGCCGACCGCTGGCTACGGTGGCAGTCTTCGTTGGGCGCCTGACACAGGAGTCAGCAGAGGACCAGGGTTGGGAGGGAGGTGGGCCGTGGGAGCCAGAAGATTGGATATAGCAGTCACCGTGCTGCTGATTCTTGCACTGGCGGCCGCCGCGCTCAGCGGTCTTCTGGCGGACTATCTGGGCATCCCACGCAGCATATATCACCGGCTGAGTGGCTACGCTTTGGCAGCGCTGGCGTCCTGGCACATTGTGCTCCGGAGGCGCCAGATGTGGGCTCGTCTCAAGGCGGTGGCCGGAAGGCGCGGCAGACCAGCAGTCAGCGCCCAGAGTGGAACGGGTCGAGCCGCTACGCCAGCCTGGCTGCAGATGCCTTCCCGGCGGAGCTTTCTCTTCTCAGGGGCGGCGGCGGTGGCGGGCTTCTTCGCAGGACGCTGGCTCGCACCCGGGAGGCTGCCCCCGGAACTGGAAGGGGCCGACTTTGGGCTTGTCTATCATCAGTGGAGCAAGCCGAGTCTTTGGAGCATCATACGCAGGCCGTTCCAGTGGGGAGGGCAACCTCCGCTGTACAAGGAATACCCGTCGGCCCAGCGAGTCTTCCTGCCCAGGGATTTCAAGTACCGCGGCCTCTCTGTTGAAGAGGCCATCAACCGGAGACGCTCCATCAGGGACTATTCAGGCAAGCCCTTGACTCTGGAGCAGCTCTCCCTCCTTCTCCACTCTGCCTATGGCATCACCGAGTCCTCGGGACCTCTAAGGGCAAGCCCCTCGGCGGGCGCACTGTATCCTCTGGAGGTGTACGCTGTGGTGAACAGCGTTGCCGGCTTGGCCAGCGGCGTCTATCACTACCAGCCAAGAGACCACTCCCTCGACCTCTTGAAGGAGGGGGAATTCCGCGCAGCCCTGCTGGCGTATACGGGGGGCCAGGACATGGTTCTCCAGGCCAGCGTGGTGCTAGTGATTACAGCCATCTTCCAGCGTACCCGGTGGAAGTACCAGGATCGGAGCTACCGGTACGTCCTGCTGGACGCGGGGCACCTGGGGGAGAACCTCTATCTGGCAGCTACATCGCTGGGCGTGGGGCCCTGTGGCATCGGGGCCTTTCTCGACGACGAGGTGAACCGGTTGGTGGGGGTGGATGGGCAGCAGGAGTCTGCCGTTTACCTGGTCAGCATCGGAACTCTGCCATAGGCACCGTCACACATTATGAACTTTTGTTGGGTGAAGCGATGGCTTACCCCGAAGAGCCCCACTTGCGCAGCGCAAAGGTTCCAGGCGCCACCCTCACGAACACCTCCGTCTCCCTGCTCAAGAACACGTGTACCGCATGGAAGGTGGAAGGCTCACTCATCCGCTGGTTCAGCCTGTCCTTGATGGCCCGCACGTGCAGCGGCGTCCCAGCCTCCGTCAACACCTTCATCAGTTGCACCAGCTTGCGCCGCGGACGCCCGTAGAAGCACCAACCCTCCTCCGTCACCACCACTCCCGAGCAGACCCGGACGACCCCAGCCACAAAGGCCCCCTCATGCCTGGGGCTGGGCAGCCTCTCCAGTAACATGGTGGTGAGTTGCTCC
>JAUYDU010000488.1 GCA_030691665.1 Chloroflexota bacterium | reverse complement strand
GGGCCCATGATGGCCAGGAAATCGCCCGGGCGCATCTCCATGCTGACGCCGCGCAGGGCTGGCACCGGGACGTCGCCGGCACGGTAGACCTTGGTGATATCGCGCAGGGTGATCATGGCGCTGGCCTGGGGCTAGCGGATGCCGCCCGGGATCTCCTCCTCTTGCTGGGCTCCCTCCTGGCTTGAGGGGACTCCGGGAAGCACCACCAGCTCGCCGGCCTTGAGGCCGCTGGTTATCTCGGTGTTTGTGGCGTCGCCGGTGCCGGTCTGGATGACCCTTGTTTCGGTCTTGCCGTCGACCACCACCTCGACAATCTGGTCTTCACCGCGACGCCTGATAGCACGACTGGGGACAGCCAGGACGTTAGTCTTCTCGCCGGTGTTGACGACTGCTGCCCCGTTCATGCCGGGGGCGGGTCGGACGTCGGCATTGGGGTCGAAGCGCGTGAGGTCGGCTTCGGCGATGTAGGTCACGACGCCCTGCGAGATCTCGGGGGCCAGGCCGAGCTTGGAGATCGTTATCTGATACGGTACTCCCTGGATAGCGTCGAAGATGATGAGCCCGGTTTGGCCGACCTTGACGGTGGGCAGGTCCGTCTCGCCCAGGGTCAGCTTGATGCGCACGGCATTGGGCGTGAGCAGGGTGATGGCCGGAGTGGCGGCGGCGACGACATCGCCCACGCCGATCTTGACGGTGCCCACGGTGCCATCGAAGGGCGCGGCCAGGGCTGCGTCGGCCAGGCTCTTGCGCGCTCGCTCGACCGCCAGCTCGGCGAGGCGCACCTGCTGGACCTGGAGATCGACGTCCTCTCGGGTGGGGCCGGCGAGGAGTTCGTCCCTGGCAGCTACGGCTGCTGCCAGGTTGGCTCGGGCGCTGTCGACGGCACCCTGAGCGCTGGCGATGGCGGAAGCGGTCGGGCCCTGGCGGAGCTCGTCGAGGGCGAGTTGGGCCGCCTCCAGCGCTTTCTCGGCCGATGCCACGGCGGCCTCGGCCGCGGCAACGTCCTCGGGGTCCGGCTTGGCCTTGAGGGCGTCGAGGCTGTCGTGGGCAGCCTGAAGGGCGGCCACGGCGGCGTCGACGGCAGCTTCCGCTTCGTCTCGGGCCGCGATGGCGCTCAGGTAGGCCGAGTTGGCCTTGACGAGAGCGGACGCGGCAGCGGTAAGGGCGGGTGAGGGGTTCTCGTCTGGCCCGATGGAATCGTTCAGGTCAGCGACGCGGGAGCCAGATAGGGGAATGGTGAAGTTCTTGCACACAGAGCTGAGATGGTCGTCGGTATCGCAATAGGTGGCGGCGGCGCTCTGGAGGGCTGCCTCGGCGGACTGTACGCCGGCCCTGGCACTCTGTTCGCCACTCTTAGCGCTGGCCAGGTTTGACTGGGCGGTGGCCACCTTCGATTCGGCGGCCGCCAGATCAGCGTCGGAGGGGCCCTCCTGGAGGGTTCTCAGGTCATTCTGGGCGACGAGGAGGGCCGATTCGGCCTTCTTGACCTTGTCCTCCGCTGCGGCCAGCTCGGCGTCGGATGGGCCGTCCAGCAGTTCCTTCTGGTCGTTGAGGGCGGTATCGAGGGCCACCTGGGCGCTGACGGCGGTCTTCTCGGCGGCGGCCTTCTCGGCGTCGGTGGCGCCCTTCTGGATCTGCTGGAGGCGGATACGGGCCGAAGCAAGGTTGGCTTCGGCGGTGGCCAACTGGTTCTCAAGGTCGGAGGACTCCAGGTGGGCGATCTCCTGCCCGGCCTTCACCTCGTCGCCCAGCTTCACGTCGATGGAGCTGACCCTGCCGGGTATCCCGAAGCTGAGTGCCGTCTCTTCCGCCGCCTCGGCCACGCCGGAGGCAGTGATGGTGGAGCGGATGGTGGTGGTGGCGACCCTGTGGGTGCTGAAGGCCACCTTCGCTGCACCGTCCCCAGCGAACAACAGGCGGTAGGCCAGGAAGGCAACCACTGCGGCTGCTATGAGCAGGGCCAGCAGAAGGAGCCAGCGGAGCCTGCTTCGGCCGTAAATCGCCTCTATGTCCGGCGTGCTCACGGTTCCCTACGTTCTCCTCTGTGAGGGCGGCATGAGCCAGGCGCGGAATCACGCGGCTCATGCGCCGGCAGATACATAATGACTTGCGAGGCGGACAGTGTCAAACGTCAGGGCCGGGCGGGCGATCCCGTTGCGTTTGTTCATGCTTTTGGGGATGGATGACCCGACCGCCCCGTGAACGGGGCGGCATCGAAAACGGATTTCATGCCCCCGCCTTCAGGCGGGGGTAGGGAACCACCCACCAGCGGTGAGCCAATCACAGGGTTCTAGGTTGTAGGTTCCTGGTTCTGTATAATACCTCTGCAATGCCCCCCGTCGCCGTCGTCCTCGGCTCCCAGTCCGACGCCTCCGCCATGGAGGAGTGCCTGCGCACCCTGGAGCGGCTGGGTATCCAGTACGAGACCGCCGTTATCTCTGCTCACCGCTCGCCCGAGAAGGCCCGCCAGTTCGCCCTGGCCGCTCGGGAGCGGGGCATCGAGGTGATCATCGCCGCCGCCGGGATGGCCGCGGCCCTCCCCGGCGTCCTCGCCTCGTGGACCGCCCTCCCGGTCATCGGCGTGCCCATCGCTACGGGCGGCATGTCCGGCCTCGAGTCCCTCCTCGCCATCGCGCAGATGCCGCCGGGTGTCCCCGTCGCCTGCATGGCCGTGGGCGGGGCCCGCAACGCCGCCCTGTTCGCCGCTCACATCCTTGCCCTGCGGGACGAAGACATCCGCCAGGCCCTGGAGAGCTATCGACGAGAGCTGAGCCAGGGTTGAAAAACCCGTTGCAACCCGCGGCGCTGGTGCCGTAACATCTTGGCGAAGACCGCCCGGAGAGGAGAGTTGTTGCTATGCTCACCCATCGTTCGGATGCCACGCCCGTCGAGATGCTGCCCGGCGTCACCCGCCGCACCCTCAACAGCGGCAAGCGCATGATGCTCATCGAAGTCACCTTTGAGGAGGGGGCAGTCGTGCCCTTCCACTCCCACCCGCACGAGCAGATCGGCTACCTGGCCAGCGGCCGCCTCCAGTTCGAGATAGCCGGCCTGAGGCAGGAGCTTGCTGCCGGCGATAGCTGGCTGGTGCCCAGCCACGTCCCCCACCAAGTCACCGCCCTGGAGCCCTCGGTCGCCATCGACGTCTTCTCCCCGCCGCGGGAGGAGTACCGCTAGATGATCGAGCGCTACACCCGGCCGGAGATGGGCCGCATCTGGTCGGCCGACAACCGCCTGGACAGGTGGCTCCAGGTGGAGATCGCCGTGTGCGAGGCCTGGGTCGACCGGGGCGTCATCCCCCGCGAGGCGATGGAGAAGATCCGTGGCGCCCGCTACGACCGCCAGCGCATGGCCGAGTACGAGCGGGAGATGCACCACGACCTCCTGGCCTTCCT
>JAUYDU010000379.1 GCA_030691665.1 Chloroflexota bacterium | reverse complement strand
AGTCATCGGGCACCTCCAACCGGCCATTGTCGAGTCTGCTCGGCCGCTGGCCCCCTCAACACTAGCGCTGGCGACCGTCAGCTAACACGACTACTATACCACACCCAGGAGGTAAACGACAATAGAATCACAAGCTCTCAGCGAAGTTCACGCTCTCGACGAGGTTGAGATCGCTGTGGAGCGTGATGCTGGTGTCGATGATGGCGACGGCAACAGGGAAGTCCCCCCGCACAGCCCCCTCGGCGTCAATGCGGTCCACGCCGGTGGGGGTGGTCTGGATGGGCTCGGGCGTCGGGGTAGGCGTGGGCTTGCCCGGCTTATCGGGCTTGGGCAGGACGCGGAACTGGCGGTCGGGGACGACGTTGTTCACCCTTGGGTCAGCCAGGAGGGCCGCCACCTGCCCAGGCGAGAGGCGGGCGGCAAAGCCCCGTGCCGCCACCGTGTAGACGTGCACGGGTACCGTGGCGTGGTCCTGGGCTACCTGGGGCGGGTCGGCCCCTGGCTGGACCACAACGATAAACTGGCCCGGGACGCTGTCGTCGGCGCTCCAGGCCTCCGCTGGACCCAGGGGGCCGAGCAGGGCCAACAGGGAAACCACTAGAACCAGCCCCGATCGAGCCCTTCATCTCAGACCTCCTATCGTTCCGTTGTGAACTGGGGAGCTACTCCACCTAATGTCGGTGGAGTAGCTCCCCAGTTTCCAGCTTCGCTTAGGGTTTAGGGGTTGCCGTTGGCGTTGCCGTTGGCGTTTGGGTGGTAGCGGTTGGCATGACCGTGGGCGAGAACACTGCTGGAGGACTCGCAACCGTCGTGGCAATCGGCTGAGGGAGCCGCGTAGATGTCGCCGTTAGCGACAGGGGTTGGGTCCTTGTACCAGCAGGCTGCACCGTTGCCGTAGCCCCGCTTTCGGGAGTGGTGCAGGCGACAAGCGCGGAAAGCGCCAGGACGCAAACGATGGGCACGAAGATCGACCTGTTACTGGCCAACATAAGACACCTCCACGTTCTGAGTCACAAGACTAGCCAAGTACCGCATACGGTCTCGGTCCCAGCCACACGACGACATCCTCAAACCGTACCCGCTCGTCTATCGGTATCAGTCGGTGGCCGTTCAGAATGCAGTTCAACCCGAACGCAAGAGGCGCCCTAAGTAGGGGAGCCTCTCCAAGCGTCTCCGACACAGCCACGGTACCCCGCCTAGTCAGAAGAGGCCGACAGTCGCGAGACCGGTACTGCCAGCGTATGCCAAATAGCCGGGCTTGTCAAGCGCCAGTTGCATGCATGTCAGGGCCTATGCGTTCTACGCGGAAGGGTCCTCTGAGATGGCCTTCCCGCCCTGGAATCGCCGCGTCAGCACAGTCGCCGGGCTACCCGGCGATGCGTGCGCTGCCACAACAGGGGGATGGAGACCGCACAGCGCCCGAGGCCACGTCTACCCCGAGAACGCATAAAACCTACACACCCCTGGGTACACCTCGGGGACTCTTCGTGACTCATGGGGTTACCCGGGTTTCGCCATTGTCATGGGGTTTCCCGGGCGTCATGGGGTCTCGCCCTACCGCGGCGATGTTCACCTGACGCTCGCCGATGTTCACCTGGACGGCAGCCGGCCGGAGTAGCCGGCGCACCACAGCCAGAGTCTTGATCGCTGAGAGGTATCGCTGGTGCGTCGCGGTCATCCGGCGCTGGTGGTAGTCAGCTTGCGCCAGCGTAATGCTCTCCTTAGCCATTGTCCCGTACTGGTGATCGACGTACTGCACCTGGAGCCAGCACGCGACGATCTGCTCTGCCAGCAGCCGCTCTAACGGGGTCGGCGAGGGGCCGGCCAGATCGGCGGCCATCGCTGCCATCTGCCGGCCTACGGCCTCCTTTACCAGCTCGTTCTTGCCGACCAGTAGGTCGATCCATTCCCGCTCTACTTGTAGGGCCAGATCGCCGACAGCCTGCCAGATGGCCGGGGTGAACGTCGCCCGAGCGTCGGCTAGCGCCTTCGGATCGCCACGCTCGGCCCGCCGCAAGAGCGCACGTATGTCTCCCGCGGCCGGAGCTAACTTGCCCGCGGCCTCAGTCGTGTCGCTCACGTCTGCACCTTCCTTCCTGGAGATTGCTAGAGGCATCGCAATGGGGGCCGCCTCCGGTACACCCTCGGCCTGCCGGTTGTACTTGCTCGCGTTGAACCGGAGCCCACCCCCAAAGTCGATCAGCTTGTCAGGCGCCACGTCGTCTCCTCCACTCGCCGCCGTGGTGCCGATGGTAGCCGGCCAACAGCAGAACACCGCGGACCAGCGCATTGGTCATGTCGCACAACTCGGCGAGGGGTGCATCGGCCACAGCCAGCCGCGCCCATTCGCCTCGGAAGGCCTCGGCCTTCGCCTGTCGCTCGGCTTGCTCTTCGGCGTCCAGCTCCGCGGCCAGCTCGGCGAAGGGCCCGGAGCCCACGTACTCACGCACCACCCGGGCGCCGGCGCGCCGGGATCGGGTGTAGTATCGGCCCTTGCCTTGCCTGCTCTCCCAGCCCACTGTGTTACACCTCGGCGCGTTCCCCGCTCAGGTCTCGTCTTCAGCCAGCCGCTTCTCGAGGTCAGCCAACAGCGCCTTACGCTCATACTCGCTAGCGCTCACCAGCCGCCGCATGCATTGCGCTTGGGCCAGATCGCCGAGCAGCTCGTCCCCATCGATCGCGCCCGCGGGCTTGCCAAGCTTCTCGAGCCCCACCAGCTTGAGCACCTGTACAGCAACCTTCGCCTTGTCCCCCCCCTGGTCTAGCTCGGCCTCCAGGACACCGAGAGCCTTGGGCACCATCGCCCGCAGCCGGTCCGCGGCGGTTCCCCAGGTATCTTGCCGCCGGCGGTTCAGTTCGGCTTGGAAATACGGGTCATACAGCCGCCACTTCGTCACCGTAACACGGTTGACGCTCACGGCCTCGGCGGTGTCCTGGTCGGTCTTGCCTGTCACCAACAGGTCTATCGCGTTGTGCTGTTCAACAGTCAGCCCGTGCTCTCGCTTGTAGCCGGCTGTAGCCATTTGTTGCTTCCCCATGTGTTGCCACCTCCACACAGACCGCACAGAATCAGGCCCAGCCTGTTCCAACCCTGTTATGCAGGCCCCCGGCCGGTACCGTTGTTGACACCAGTTACCAGCGGTGGTATAGTCACCCTTAGAAGCGCGCTACTGTAAGTCCCGGTGACCCTGGCCGTGGCATCCACGACCTAGCCTCCGCTGAGATGCGAAGGGACAGACTGAAATCGGGGTCCGGGCAAGGGCGCGCTTTCTGGCTATTAGATCGTTTCCTCGCAGACAATCCGGTTCCGGATGATGTCGTAACACTTCCGGTCGTCCACCTCGTATCTGCGCCCGATCGCCCAGGCCACGAAGTCCGCCACTTGGAGCCCCCGGACAGTGTGTGACTCCACCTGGGCAACGGTCACACTCGCCCCTGGCACGTCCGCCAGTCGCCTACTGATGGCCCCATTCAGCACGCTTCGGAGATGCGCTGTCGTATACCGCTTGTCTACGGTCAGCCGCAGATCCGGCCACCGCCAGGCACACTCGTAGGCGGCCAGGCTGGTAGCCTCCCTGTACCAGTCCTCGCGATCGTCCGGCGGGCGTCGGGTGCGCGCCTTGTCCACGACCACCGCCACGATAGCTATATCCTCGCCAGCGATGGCTTGCAAGAGCCCCACTCTGTACCTGGGGGGCGTGTGCGTCGCCTTCAACTCGCCACCCAGGGCATCTTTCGCCTTCCGGTCCAGCTTCCGCCATAGCCTCTTGGCATGTAGCTCGAGCCGGCGCGCGGTCGCCAGGTCCGCCACGACGACAGCGACAGCTAGGAACCGCTCGGAGTCTCTGAAGGGAGCGACGGTCCCGGATTCGTCTAGGTAGCCGTATCGCAACTGCCCAGCTCACCACTTGCTTTGCGACTCATCATACCCCCTGCCTTATTTTGCGGCTGGCTGAATGGTGCGGCCACCGATGGTCCCGGCCCCAGGCTCAGGGAGGGGCCTGGCCACCCCCTGAGCCCCTTTTGCCAAAACCTGCGGCGCTACACGGCGAACCACCGCACGGTCAACCAGGCGCCCAGCCGCAGCCCTTTTTACCACCCCTCCCCCCTGCCCGCTACGAGTTGGGGACAGCCCGCAACCCCTAACCCATACACACAGAAACCTGGCGGGCAGCACGGTAAGGGGTCAAAACCCCGGGACTTCCAGACGGCGTATCCCCCCTACCGCAATATGCGCCCACTCGCGCGGGGCTTGGCGCGCGGTCCGGGCCGTGGCTCCCGGAGATCGCCGGCCCCCTCGCCGATGGGCAGCGAGGGGAAGCCCATGAGTGTCGTCGAGCGAGGGGAACCCCATGGACGGCGGCGAGGTCAACCGCTCCCGGGCTCGGCGTGGCCGAAACGCTTGTCAATCGGGAAAAACGCGGCCAGGCCGCACGGAATCGCCTGGCTCCCCTCGCCTCACGCCATGCCATCAGCCTGCCCCGGCCAGCAACTCGACCAAACGCACCCGTTCGCCCTCCTCGATCCGCCGGACGTCGGCGAGGGCGTCAAGGTCCATTCTGGCCCGCACCTCGGAGACGAGCCGATCCCGTAGCACGTTCGCCGGCAGGGCGTCCAGTTCTACCGACAGGTCGCCATATTTGGCGACGAAGGCCGCGCGCCGGGTGTCGGTCGTCTTAGTGAAATCGGGGGGCAAGTTGTAACGGGTCACGTCGTCAAGCGTCAGGGCGCGCTTGATTATCTCAGGCTCGCAGTCCTGGTCGGCCAGCCTGTCGCGGAGGGACCGCACCATGTCCTCGCCGGACGGGTCGAAATCGCCGTAGTAGAGGACGGTAGTCCCCTCACCATCGCCGTAGCGCTCGCTCACGTCGTGTATGGAGGTCCAACCGTCATAGCCGCGGCCTACACAGAGAGTCACACCATAGCCCCGTAGCACGTCCTCGAAGATCCCGGAGAGTGCATCTTTCTCCAGCCATACCTCAAGGTATCGCGGTTGCGTCGCCCACACGTCCCGGCGGTAGGCGTGCCGGGCTGTCTCGGCGAAGCCGGCCAGGTCGTCCCACATAGAGACCGCACGCGGGCGCCGCAAGCGGTCTTCGATCCAGGCCCAGGGGATCGTACCGTCCTTCCGCGCGTCCACCAGCATGTTAGACACGGCCTGATACTGGCCACGGTTGTTTTCTATGACTTTGTCTGGAAACCAACTGGTAGTACACCTGCCGGACGGTCATGGGATGCGTCGCCGCCAGCACTTCGCGCGCAACTTCCAGCAGGGCCAGCGTCTTAGCGTGCTTGCCCATTACGCTACCCTCCTTCCCGCCGGCACGTCCTTGCCCAGCAGCTCTTGCACCTCCGTATCGGCGACTTTAGCCGTATCCTCGGCCAGAACGTCGAAAGTCATCGCTCCGCCTCCGCCACTAGCCGGCAATCGTGGTCAGGCACCGGCACTTTGAACCCATCAAGGCGAAGGTAGGCGCCGGCCGGACTCGGCGACGTGCTAGCCACTGAGAGCGGCCCTACCTCACGACCGAGGTAATTCTGGTAGTACACGACGTCACCGACCTGGTACTCTCGGCGGGTAGGTGAGTGAACATCAAAGTTTGATGTTAACTCGACATGGCCCGCTATCGTCGGCTCGGGGGGCGCCTTCGACGCCATCACCGCGTCGAAGGTGTCAGCGTCTAGCGCTGGCGACGTTATGGCAACAATGTGTTTTGCTGGTATAAGTGGATAACCACTACCTATATCGTCAAAGCATCGCGTTTCGGGTTGCTCGTCTGCTGTGGATAGGGTCGCCTCGTCGATCGGGTCGGATCTCACCTCGTGCTGGCATTCGTCCACGACCTGGCCGCACTTCGTACAGATCCACTTTTCCGCGTGGATAAGCTTCGCGGTCGGGTGGTCCGGGCACCGGCGCTCTCGCTTGCCGCCGCGCATCTCGGGCTCGGCGCGCTGGTAATTGGCAAGGAAAGTCATGGCCTCCGTTATCGGCAGAACTGGCTCGACTAGTAGCACTCGCCCGGCGAAGGTGCTCCCGTCGGGTCGGAGAACCGACTGCCAACCATAAGACCGGCGAAGAAGGCCCAGACTCTCGGCGAATTCCAATGCCGCTGACACCGCCGGACCTTTGCATCCGGATCGAGTCCCGATCGTGCCTAGGTTAACCTCAACGCGCCCGCGCTCGTCCACTTCGCCAGTCCGAAGGCAGCTCTCAACATGGTTGACTGTGGCGGCGAGTGCCATCCGGCGCGGCCCGAGATCGCCGTTGCGAATGATTGCCAGCAGTCCCGTCCGCGCTTCTCGCTCCCGTTGTAGATCTGCCCGCAGTCTCGTGTTTTCAGCCTCTAGCTCTGCTATGCGTGCGTGTAGTTGGTCGAATCGCGCCACGTCGCTGATCAGGGGGGTAACATCAAAGTTTGCTGTTGACTCGTGGCCGTTGCCATTGTGGCCGGTGACGTGAACTGTCAGAGCTTTAGGTGATGGGTCGCTACCGCTATCCTCCCGGGCCCACATCACCAGACTGCCCATCTTCAGCCCGTCGCCGTCGAATGAACGCCACTTATGCTCACACTCGCCAGCTTTATACTTCGTTGACCTCGACGACCACGAGTCCCACAAGACGAGACCGGCGTCGCCCAGGGTGCCCTGCAGGGCCATGCCGACGTCGATCCATTGGTCATAGTTGTCGCACCTGTCGGCCCCTAGCAGCTCCAGGCATCGGCGTGCCGTCTCGACGTCGTCGCCCGGGGCTGGCCAGATAGTCACCGCCGGGGCTATGCTAGTGGCAGGCTCTTTCCTGGCGAAGATGCGCGCATTGAGTGCCTGCAACTGGCGTGGTCGGCGGTTGACGGTCGTCGGCGTGCCTGGTAGGTGGCAGCCGGTGACCGTGAAGTATCGCCCGGTGGTGTACATCTCGATGCGGCCGCCGTCGGGCCTCCCCGAGAGGGGGAAGTCGCCGCGCGTGAAGATCTTGATGCCGCGGCCGCTCGGCGATACCTCGGTATAGCTGTCGATCTCGTCAATGATGACCTGTGCCCACGCGTCGATAACGCCAGTATCAGGATCCCGGCAGTCGTCGAGGTCGGTGCCGCTGTAGTCGTCGCCTTCCACGAATGCGAGCCCGGGGCCATCAGCCCGGCCGGCCTTGACCTGGCCTGTCGCTGCGTCGACGGCGAGCCAGTTCTTAGGGGCGAGTGCGCTGGTGGATAGTCCCGTCGCCGGGTTGATCGGGGGCTTGTCCCACTTGGCGCCAGTCCGGCGCCAGGCCCAGCACACCCAGCGGTCGATGGCGCGCAGCTCTGCGGGGATGTTCTCGGGGTGAAAGTGGTAAACTGGGGGCCGCGAGGTGTTGACTGGGGTCTGACTTTGCTGTATTATCACGTTGAGGGACCTCCTGCTGGTTTCTCATCGCCGTCGGGGCTGGATGAAGAGTCCCGGCGGCACTCTCTTCCGCGTCACCAGGCCTCTGGTCGCGTCTTCCGCGGTGGATGGATAACTCGCTCGGCGCGTATCCGCTCCACCTCTTCGGCGGTTATCAGCCGACCTAGCGGTGTAGACGTATACGCGATCACGCCGGCAGTCATCAGTTGGCGGACTCGCTCGCCGGATAGGGTCAGCCGTCGCCCGGCCTGGGCTGCGGTCAGGGCGTTCTCCAGGTCGATCATCGCTTCCTCCTTGTACCCAAACAAAAAGGGCACCTCTGCCAGGTGCCCCTCAAAACCGCTTAAACTCTAATGGTTCGGCGTGAGTCGGTGTGCTACAATGTGCACGTAAAGCCGGCTGTGCCGGTATATAGTTCCTGAACGACGCGCCCGGGCACTTGGTCGGTGGTGGGCGCGTTGTTCGTTAACACTCTAGCATAAAAGGATTCGCCAAACAAGGGCACGCTGTGGCCCCTTTTCCCCATTGTGATTAGGTCCTAGCTACCTTCGTCTGAACCCCCCGCCCGTGGGCTGAACCTTCATGTCGGGGTTAATGTCGCCAGAACTGCCAGCGGGCCGCGGCCGTTGCCCGCTCTGGCAAGAGTCGCTGGCTCAGCGTCAGCGCCGCGGCGTGGGCCTGGTGAAGATAGTCGCGCTCTTCGGTGAGTGCGTCGACGCGCCGGGCCAGCTCGGCCTTGTCGTGCTCGCTGTCCGCCAGTTGTCGGGACAGGTCCACCACCACCCGAGGCAAGCCCGGGCGATTGGTAGCGCTGCTCGGCTCACCCTAGCGTCTCCACAGCTGCCCCCTTCCCGCTAGTCCCCTGTTGCCTTCTTCCGGGCCTTGCCGCCCATCTTGCCGATCCTGACGTAATAGTTGGGTCCGTACTTGCGAGCGACAGCTGCGCCACCAGCCTTGCCAATCTCCCGGTAGAACTCGGGTCCGTACTTGGCCTTGACGATGTTGCCCCCCTTCTTGCCGATGGTGGAGTAGTAGTCCAATCCCCGCTGTGCCTTGAC
>JAUYDU010000425.1 GCA_030691665.1 Chloroflexota bacterium | reverse complement strand
CTTCCTGCTCCCCGCGTGGTCGTAGGTGGAGAGCTTCACCATGCCGCCCTTCCAGTCGTAGTTGCCGATGAGCAGGTTCAGGGAGAACCAGGCGAAGACGTTGTAGAAGCCGTTGGTGTGCTGGGAGACGCCGCGGTGGATATCGGCGGCCGCCTTCTTGCCGTGGCTGGTGAACTCCCGGGCCAGCTCCTCGATGTCGCTGGCCTTGAGGCCGCAGATGTCTGCCCACTCCTGGACAGTGTGGACGGAGGCTGATTCCTTGAGGAGCTGGAGGCCGCTCTTGGCCTGGACGCCCTCCACCTCTGTGTCGACTAGAAGGTCGCCCTCCACGGCCGTCTTCTCATCGTAGGGGTCGAAGGGGACGGGCTCGCCGTCCTTGAGCACCAGGAAGGGGTCGAACTCGTATTCGACCGTCTTCCCGTCGGCCGTCTCCTTGGTGCGCTTCTCCTTGGGCAGGCCAATGTCGGAGGCGCGCAGGAGGGCGCCAGGCTCGCCATCTTTTATCTTCACCAGCCAGGAGGCGTTGCACCAGGTGGGCTCGCCGCTGGCCGAGGCGGCGGCCTTGTTGGCGTTGGCCAGGTAGGTGGCATCGTAGCGTTCGTTGTCGATGACCCAGCGGATCATGGCCAGGGCCATAGCCCCTTCGGTGCCGGGCTTGATGGGGAGCCACTTCCAGGCCTTGGCCGCCGCCTTGGACAGGCGGGGGTCCACTACGGCGTACTTCAGGCGGCCCGAGACGAGACCATCGGTGATGCGGTGGACGCGGAAGGGCGGGCCGTAGTTGGCCTCGAAGGGCGAGGCGCCCACGAAGACGATGAACTCCGACCCGTTGGCATCGGCCTGCCAGTAGAACTTCTGGCCCCCTGTCCACTTCATCTTGGCCGCTGTCTCATCCAGGAGATACTGCTCGCTCATGGCCTTGCCGGTGAAGTAGAGGGAGCCCTGGCAGACGGTGGTGTGGCCGTGGGCGTTGGTGGAGCCGAAGGAGTCCTTGGTGAAGCGGCCAATGATGTCGGAGCGGCCGGCCTTGAGGCGCCCCCAGGCGAAGACGAGCTGGTTGTTCTTGGGGCCCAGGTCGGGGTGGTCCGGGTCGATGAGCAGGTTCAGGTGGTCGGCGTGCTTGGCCTTGAACTCCTCGACGGCGGCCTGCTTCTCCTCGGGCGTCTTCTTGGCGGCGATGGCCGCCAGGTCGCCGGACAGGGCCTTGGCGACGGCGGGGTCGCGCAGGGCCCAGGTGTCCTTGAGGCCCTCGACCTGGCGGTTTTCCTCGCCAGGGACGTCGGCGAAGAGCTTACCGCCGTTGACGATCTCGTCGATGGCCTGGTCGAAGGAGATGGTCCGCCACTGGCCGTTGCCCCGCGGCCCGGCCCGCTTGAGGACCTGGCGGATGCGGTAGGGGTCGTAGACGGTCTGGATGCCCGACTGGCCTTTGGGGCAGATGAACCCCTCCGCCGTGGCCACGTCTCGGAGGGGGGTGGCGTAGGGGACGTGGGGCATCATGCCCCAGGGGCTGTAGGGGCTGGCGTCCACCTTGATGGCTACCTGGTCCTGAATCTTGACCTTGATGGGGCAGCCGGTGTTGCACTGGAGGCAGACGGTGTAAATCTGGTTCTCCGGCTTCGCCAGCTCGTACTCGTGGGTGGGCTTGATCTCGTATCCGGGTGGTTGCCCCCAGAGATCGAACAGCCACGGCATTTGGGCGGCGGCGATGGTGGTGCCCCCCAGGAAGGCCGAGGTCTTGACGAAGTCGCGGCGAGTAAGGCCCCCACCGTTGATTCCTTTTCCGTTGCGCTTGCGCATCGCTTACGCCTCCTTCTCGGTCACCAGGGGCAGGAGTCGGTAGCCGGCGTAGAAGAGTCCCACGCTCAGTGCTGCCACGAAGACCACCACCAGCCACTCCATGGGGCTGGGGAAGTAGCTGTAGCCGAGGCGGGACTCTATGAAGGCCGTATCCAGGCCCTCCAACTGGGGCTGGATGAAGCCGGGGATCACCACGTTCAGGCGGTTGCCTATGAACCCCAGGACGATGGCCGCAGAGGCGAGCCCGGCCAGGAATGTCGAGCGGCCGGCGTTGAGGAAGAACAGGGCGATGGGGAGGACACCTCCCAGGGCTACCGTGAAGACCCAGAACACCCAAGGGTAGGGCCCGCCCAGCACCTGGTACAGGGGCTTGGCGCTGGCCGGAATATCGGCGTAGAAGGTGATGCTGTACTCGGCCCAGAGAAGGATCAGGTAGATGGCCAGCAGGCCGAGGGTGATCATTGCCAGGGTGTTGACCAGGTCTCGGTGCTCGGCGGTGTCGCGCCGCGGCCAGAAGAAGGCGACGACGGCGGTGAGGAGGGCTCCACCGGAGACGAGGGCGGCGACGATGAACATGACGGGGTAGAGGGGAGCGTTCCAGAACGGCCTGGCCCCTACCACGCCGAACAGGGCGCCGACGCCGCCGTGGAAGGCCACGGCCAGGGGGACGCCGAAGGCGCCGAGGACTCGCAGGACGTTATGGTCGGTGGCCAGGGCCGCGGCGGAGACGTCCGTTCTTCCCAGGGTCAGCCTGGCGGCCAGCCAGCCCACGAACCCTGGCCGGCGCGCCCACTCCACCAGGTCGGCGCGGATGGCGAACCACAGCTCGACCACCAGCAGGACAAAGTAGGCTGTGTACAGCCAGACCATCCAGGCCATCATCGACATCGGGTTGCCGCGGGTGTAGAGCATCCAGAAGCGCTGCATGTGGCCAATGTCGAACCAGATGAAGATGAGAGCCGTGAGCAGGGAGAGGAGAGCGGTGAACAGAGCCAGCTTGCCCACCCGCGCCAGGCTTTCCATGCCGAAGACGTAGACGAGGGCGGAGATGAGGAAGGTGCCGGCCGACACCGAGATGAAGTTGACGTAGAGGGCTACCCACAGCCCCCAGGGGATGGAGCTGGTGTAGTTGGCCGCCTCGTGGCCGGTGGCCATCCGCAGGTATACCCCTACGGCACCGGCTGCCAGCGCCACTACCCAGATGGCTGCGAGAAGGGCAAACCAGGGTCTAACTCTCTGAGGAAACTGTGGTTTTATCGCCTGTATCCTCATGTCCTTTTACCTCCTAGAGCAGGTAGTACACGTGGGGGTCGGTGCCCAACTCTTCCTTGAGGCGCATGGTGCGCCCGCTGGTAGTGCCTCTAGCGAGCAGCTCGTTGACCAAGCTGTCGGGGTCTTTCTCGTCGCCGAAGTAGGTGGCGCCGCCGATGCAGGTGGTGACGCAGGCGGGCAGCATGCCGGCGTCGAGGCGGTGGATGCAGAACTGGCACGTGCGGGCGTTGCCCACCGGCGAGGAGAGCTGGCCGGTGCGCGTCCAGCGCTTGCCGTACTCGGGCGAGGCGGCCTCCTCGTAGGGCTGCTTGGACGAGCCCCCGAAAAGGGTGTCGGCGTCGTCGGTGTAGTCCTCGCCAAAGTCGAAGTAGCGGGCGGAGTAGGGGCAGGCGGCCAGGCAGTAGCGGCAACCGATGCAGGCGTTGTAGTCGATGACGATGATGCCATCGTCGCGCTTCCCGGGGGCGCTCACCGGGCAGACGGGGGTGCAGGGGGGGTCGTCGCACTGCATACAGGGCCGGGGGAGAAAGTGGCGGGTGACGTTGGGGTACTCCCCCTCCTCCTGCTCGATGACGGGGCGGTAGACGACGCCCGGCGGCAGGTGGTTCTCGGCTTTGCAGGCGATGGTGCAGGCGGAGCAGCCGATGCACTTGCGCAGGTCGATGACCATGATCCACTCCCGTTCCTTCATGGTGGGCTTGGCCATGGCGCGCTGGAGCTCCTGTTGCATCCGGATGAGGGCGCTTTCGGTGGGCAGTTCAGCTTGGGCGGGCGCTGTTGCTGGCGCCAGGCCGGGAGACGGGCCGGGGAGGGTCTTCAGTTCCAGGGCAGGCGGGGCGGGATCGGCCTTCTGTTCGGCCAGCGCGACGCTATTGCGAGCCCGTTCGAGGAATCTGTCCTTGAGGGCCTTGGTCTCCTCGGCCGTTAGGGGCGAGCCGCCGTTGTCCTTGGCCAGCACTGACTGGGCTCCCAGGCCGGCCAGGAGGCCGCCAGCGGCTACGGCGGGCGCCCCCAGGCCGATGACGGCCAGGAACTTGCGTCGGGAACTGCGCTTCTGTTTTGGCACTGCTACACCTCCGCCTCGCTAGATCGTTCTCTGTGAGCTAGGCCCGCGCGGCCATATTTATTCGATGGAATATGCGCCTTATCAGTTACCATATGCTACTCGGCCTGACATGTCAACCGATCTGGTTCAGCGCTTCATAGGGGGCAGGGGCCTCCCTTTTTTTGCTTGGGGGGCAGCCAGGAAAGCTACCTGCCCCCGACGAAACGCTGAACTACGCCAGCTTCGTCACCTCTCCTCCTTGATCAGGTCCAGCAGGTCCTGAGGGCTCTCCACCTCAGTCTCCTGGCTGCGGTAGATGCGCACCTTGTTATCGCATTGACACAGGAGCACCACGGTCGCTCCGGGTACGGCCGAGAAGACATCGGCCAGGGGGGGAGAGTAGTGGGCGCAATCTACTTCGGCCAGAAGGATGACCCATTCGGGTCGGAGCCTGGCGATCTCCTGGATGCAGGGTTCCCCTTGGGCGGGAACAATCACGACATCCAGCCGGGGTTGATCCTGGAGAAGGCGGGCTATTCCGGCGTGCCAGGCGGAATCCGGCGGCGAGGGAATCACCACTTTGAGCTTCCTGGCGCCGCCTGGCTTTGCTGTCACCTTGCTCTCCCACGTCATGAGGGCCTTCTTCTGCAACCACTCCGACCTTA
>JAUYDU010000306.1 GCA_030691665.1 Chloroflexota bacterium | reverse complement strand
AGTCAATTGTAGCCAGCGCCTGGGTTCGGTGCAATTCGTGGGGTTGACAGACCAAGGAGGCCGCGGATAGACTGTGACCATCCGGTTTGTGCTCGGGCAAACACCTGAGTCCAGGGGAAAGCCGGTTCAAGGTATCGCGTCCCTGGCTGGCGCTCCTTTATCGGATGCCGTGCCGGGGAGACGCTTGGGGGTGTTAGACAGAGTGGGGTGGTTCCTGGCCGATGCAGTGCTGACGGCGCACGTTCTTCTGCTCGTGGTCCTGGGGATCGGTGTGGTAGTGGCCGCCCTGGGCTGGATGCGGCGGCGTCCCAGGGTGGCCCTGGTCTTCTGGCCAAGCCTTGTGGTGACCCTCGGCTGGCAGGCCTTGCCTGGCTGTCCTCTGTCGGACCTGGAGCGGTGGCTGCGGCGGATGGAGGCGCCTGGCTGGGATCGGGACATGTCCATCGCGCGCACGCTCTCGGGGCGCCTGACGGGCGTCCACCCCCCGGAAACGGTGTTCGCAGGTCTGGCGGCCTTGCTAGGGGCCATGGCCGTCTACGCCTTCGTGCGCTACCATCTGGGCCACGCCCAGGCTCTGGGGGCGTGGGTCCTCCGCCTGCGGGTCAGGGACAGCTAATGCCCAGGTGTCGCAGGGGAAGTGCTTCGGGCTCGCTCTCCCGCCAGCCGCCCCTGTGCCGAAGCGCACCTGCCATTGGGGCGCTTCCGCCGAGGCCAACATTCTGCCGTCCAGGAGGTGACTCTGCTGGGAAGGTTGATAGGCCGGGTAGCGGTTGCCGGGCTGCTGCTGGCGCTGTTCCTGGCAATCTTTAGGAGCGGCATGATCGAGCGCTACTTCATCTATTTCCCCGCACGGGAGCTGGAGGGCGCCCCGTCCCACTGGGGGCTGGCTTTTGAGGACGTCTTCCTGACTGCCAGCGACGGGGTGCGGATCCATGGCTGGTTCGTGCCGGGAAGACGTGACGTCACCTGGCTCTGGTTCCACGGCAACGCAGGGAACATCAGCCACCGGCTGGAGAACCTGAGGCTCCTCCACGACGAGCTGGGGGTCAGCGTTTTCATTTTCGACTACCGGGGCTACGGCCGCAGCCAGGGGAGCCCATCGGAGCACGGGACATACCTGGACGCCGATGCCGCCCTGACGCACCTCCGCTCCCGGCCCGACGTGGCCCAGGACCGCATTATCTACTTCGGACGCTCCCTGGGCGCCGCCGTGGCCGTGGAACTGGCGACGCGCCATCCTCCCTTGGCCCTCATCCTGGAGTCTCCTTTTCCTTCCGTTCCCTACATGGCGCGGCGGACCTACCCGTTCCTGCCGGTCTGGCCTCTCCTGCGCACCCGCTACGACGCCTTGGCCAAGATCGGGAATGTTCAAGCGCCCCTGCTGGTTCTGCACGGCGACCGGGATACCATCGTGCCCATCGAGGCGGGCAAGAGACTCTTTGACGCCGCCAGGGAACCCAAGGATCTCTATCCCATACGTGGCGCCGGCCACAACGACACCTACGTGGTGGGTGGTCAGGACTACTTCACCGCTCTGGCCCGGTTCGTGGACGGAGTGATCCGGTAGCGCGCAGCCTTGCAGTGCCGCGAGGCCGTGGTTGGGGACTGCGCCCGGCGTCCGTGCGTGCACAGATCCCACACGAAAGGCGGCTTGTGTCGCCATCCAGAGAGACCGTTGGTTCACATCTTCGTGACCGACAGGCCAACCCTTTACTGGGGCTGTCCGCTGTCAACTCCTCTGCTGGCCAGGCTGGAAAGAGTCTGCAGCGTGGTGGCGATAGCGCCCAACCGAGAGAATAAGACATCCATGGGCTTCATCATCTCCATTGGCCCCGGCTCATCGGGGAGGCAGGTATCCGCCAGTGCCGACAGCCAAGTCCTTGAGGTAGATGGTTTGCCCGTGAAAACACGACCCAATTCTGGCCTCTGAGGGGCCTCTGGCGGCGCAGTGGCGCCCCCTGTCATTCCTCAGGGGGTGCCGGAGGTCCTACACCAGATACTCCACCGCTGCTCGCTGATACCGGCGCTGTCCGCCCTAGACTGGGGGTGCGGATCACTGTGACTGTACGCGTGGCATAGGTGTTGCAGCGGGCTGGGGGTATGTTCGATTGCGACTAGCCGCCGATGGTGTATGATTCAGGCGTGATGTGGCCCCAGGTGGACGCACTGGCGAAACTGCATGGGCCCTTGGGTCTTGTCGGTGGCCCACGTACTCGAAGTCACCAGCCGTGTGGTGGGTGATCACTCGAGTGAGGTGGGCTCCTGACAGGGAGCTGGGGTCCATGTGTGAGTCCTGGCGCCGCGCCTGATAGGGGCCGATGGGCGAGGGGGTAGCGACCAGAGCCCAGGGGCGCAGCGCGCGTTAACCCCCTTCGACCACCCCAAACCTCGTCGGCGCCGTGGTGGATAGAGGTTCGAGGGACTCACGAGGCATCTGCGGAGGAGGCAGGAGTGAGGGTAGGCGTACTCGAGATCCTAAGGGGAGACAGGACCGGTCATTGGACGAACAAGATTTGGTCCTCTCTGATTAGAAGGCAATACGCGAGCATTATGCCCCAGGCCATATGTGTGTGGTGCCGACAGTTGGGCCACGAAGTATTCTACGCTACATACTACGGACAGGAGGACCCCAAGCAGCTCCTTCCGAACGACCTCGATGTGGTTTTCATCTCGAGCCATACGCAGGCCAGCGCACTGGCCTACGCCCTCGCAAAGCTGTATCGGCAAGAGAAAACCCTCACCGTTGCAGGAGGACCCCACTCGAAATCGTTCCCCGATGACTGCCTGCGCTTCTTCGATGTCGTGGTGCGTGACTGTGATAAGAGCTTGATTGCTGACATACTGGGTGACCAACCCCGCAACCAGGTCGTCACCAGCGGCCAAACCCTTCAGAGTCTCCCAAGCGTGGAAGAGCGGATGCCCGAGATAAGGGCATCGGCCTTCTCCCGGGGCTCGCCCCACTTTTCGACGACCGTCCCCCTGTTGGCGAGCGTCGGCTGTCCATACTCCTGCGATTTCTGCATTGACTGGGACAATCCGTACGCTCTACTGCCGGTGGATGCCCTGGAAGCGGACCTTCAATTCATTATGAAGAACTTCCCGACCGTGTTCATCGCCTTCCACGACCCCAACCTCGCCGTCAAGTTCGACCAGGTGGTAGGTGTTCTGGAGCGCGTGCCCCACCTCGGGCGGAAAAGGTACTTCATGGAGAGTTCGCTCTCCACCCTCAGAGGTTCTAGACTGGCGCGGCTCCGGGATGCCGGATGTTTCTACATCGCTCCGGGAGTTGAGTCCTGGAGCGCTTACTCCGGCAAGTCAGGGACGGGGCCGTCATCAAGCGGCCGCAAGAAGTTGCACCACGTTGTGGAGCACTTCAAGCTCATCGGGGAGCACGTACCAGGTGTTCAGGCCAATTTCGTTTTTGGCCTTGACGTTGACGAAGGAGAGGAGCCGGTTGAGCTGACAAAGGAGTTCATGGAGCGGTGTCCCTTTGTGTGGCCTACCATAAACATTCCGACCCCCTTTGGGGGCACCCCTCTCTACGACCGGTACTTG
>JAUYDU010000304.1 GCA_030691665.1 Chloroflexota bacterium | reverse complement strand
ACGGCCACAGCGACGGCCACAGCGACGCCTACTGCGACAGCGACCGCGACGCCTACTGCGACCGCGACCGCGACGCCCACAGCGACTGCGACGGCGACACCTACAGCGACCGTGACGGCCACGCCCACTGCGACAGCGACGGCCACGCCCACTGCGACAGCCACGGCCCCTCCGGCGCCCACGCCAACGGCGGCGGCAATCGTGGCCTCGCCAGCGCCTACTCTCACGCCGACGCCGACGCCCACGCCGACACAAGCACCCACGCTGGCCACCCCCGTTGGTCCGCCGCCATCGGGAGGCGGCTGGACGACATCGTCGACGAGTTGGCCCTGGGCCGTGCTCTTCCTGAGCGCCGGTGCCATCCTGATGCTGGCGGGCGTGGGGAGCGTCGCCTGGTCGTCCAGACGGCGAAACCGCTAGCAGAAGAGGCCCTTTCCCCTAGGGGCGAACCTGCCTGCTAATAGGCAGGTACCTAGGCCCCAGGTGAGCCTGCCCGGCAGGGGCAGCGCCGCCTGGGGCCTAGTCGTTGGCCGAGGCACTCCCCGGCGGTAGCCTTACATAACGAATTCCCTGCCTGGCGACAAGAACCTGTAACAGGAGCGGGCCAGCAATGTCTTATATGTTGGGGAGCCTGCCGAGGCCAGTTCATGTCGACAATCAGACATCATCCGTTCCCTGGCGACCCCCTGAGGGATGTTCGCCTCCTCAAGTGGTGGACGAGGATCGGCGCATCTGTGGCTATCCTCGCTCTTGTGCTCACTTACCGTTTTGGCTTCGGCTTGTCTCTTCCTCAGGTCGTCTTGGTCTTCCTGACGATGGGAGCGGCCGCCATCCTGGCCATCGAGGTGACCTTCGCTCACATCCATCGCCTAACCAGGAGAGGCGTCTACCCGGTGAAGCTAGCGGTGGAGTTGAGCCCTCTGCGGGGTTTCAAGGAGGCCTGTCACGCCAGCGCCGAGATGGTGGCGCAGCTCCTGGGAGCGGAAGCGGCCGTGGTGGCCTGGATAGACCCTGACCTGCTAGAGCTGGAGCCAGTGGCCACCAAAGGCTTTCCTGAGCGCTGGCTCAAGATGGCTCCGCACATCCCGCTGTCTCAGAGCGAGCTTCAGGAGGCGGTACGGCGCGGTCAGGTGGTAGTCAAGCCAACTACGGCTGAAGACCCCTGGTTCTCCTGGTTCAGCGAATTCTATTCCCTGGCCTACGTGCCCCTCCTCTCCTTGGACAAGGTCATTGGTGTCCTCGGGCTGATGGGTGACGCCGCCACATCCGATTTCAACGACCGGCGATTGCTCAGCGCCATCGGCATCGCCGTTGGCCTCGCCCTGGACAACGCTCGCCTCTACGATGAGGAGAAGAAGCGAGCCGAGCGCCTGCAAGAGCTGGCCCAGATGCGGAGAGACTTCCTCGTCACCGTCTCTCACGAGCTGCGGACGCCTCTCACCTCTGTCAAGACCTCAGCCGAGATGCTGCTGGAGGAGGACAGATCGGCCGCCGATAGTCCGCGGGGCCAGCTCATCCGCAACATCGTCCGCGGCACCAATCGCCTCAGCACCCTGGTCAGCGATCTCGTGAGCATGGCTCGCCTGGACCGCAGCCAGCCGGAGCTGAACCTGGAGCCTGTGGGAGCGGGCGACATAGTGGCTGCCGCCTGCACCCTCGTCTCTCCCCTCATCCAGGTCAAGAACCAGACCCTCGATCTGCGCTTCGACACGCCTGGGCCCAAGGTCATGGTGGATCAGCAGCGCTTCGAACAGATACTCGTGAACCTCCTCGCCAATGCCAATCGCTTTACCCCCGCCGGCGGGCGCATCACCGTGGAAGTACGCCAGGAGGGGGACGAGGTGACCATCCGCGTGTCCGACACTGGCCCGGGCATCCCCGAGGACGAACGAGAGGCCATCTTCGAGCCTTTCTATCGCGGCAAGGACGGTTCCGGCAGGCGCGTGCCCGGCATGGGCATGGGCTTGGCCATCGCCAGGTCCCTGACGGAGCTGCACGGCGGCCGCATCTGGCTGGAGAGTGGCGAGGGGGGCAGCACCTTCTGTCTGGCCGTCCACCGCCATGAGGAGCCCGCCGTCGTCCAGGCGAGGGCGGGCGCCGTGTAGGCGCTCCTCCCCAGTCCCTTTCGGCGAAACTGGTTCGTGGTTGGTGGAATGAGGGTTTCCCGACCGCCCCGTGAACGGGGCGGCATCAAAGGCTCAATTCATGCCCCCGCCTTCAGGCGGGGGTAAGGAATCTACTCACCGAGCCTGAACCATTTCGGTCCTTCGATCCCTCTCTCCTTCCTGTCCTATCCTCTAGGCTATAATGGTGGCGCCCCGACTGGTCGGGGCAGGCTTGCTATGCGAGTGCGCCGCCTCCGATTGTTCGATTATCGAAACTTTCCCCGGCTGGACATCTCTCTCCCCGCTGGGCCGGTGGTCGTTGTGGGCAGCAACGCCCAGGGCAAAAGTAACCTCCTGGAGGCGGTCTATCTCCTCTCCACCCTGCGTTCGCCGCGGGCGGACAGCGACGGCGAACTCATTCGCTGGCAGGCCTCCCAGGTGCCGCCCCTGGCCCGCCTGGTGGCGGAGGTGGACGGGCGTAGCGGCCCCTTGCGCCTGGAGGTGGCCGTCGTCGCTGGCGGCGCCCCGACAGGTCCCGCCGTGCCTGCCGGGGCCGCCAGGTCGGCTGACCTTCGGCCTAGGCAGGGCCGCGCCAGCGGCATCCCCCATGCCCACAAGGTCGTGCGGGTGAACGGCGTCGCTAAGCGCCTGGGCGACGCCGTAGGCCAGCTCAACGCTGTGCTGTTCACCGCCCACGATATGGATGTGATCAGCGGCCCGCCCTCCCTCCGCCGTCGCTACCTCGACATCACCATCTCCCAGGTGGATGGTGGCTACCTGCGAGCCCTCCAGCGCTACGCCAAGGTGCTCCTCCAACGCAACCACCTCCTGAAGCGAGTGCAGGAGGGCACGGCCGGGCGAGACGAGCTGAGCTTCTGGAATCAGGAGCTGGTGCGGGAGGGGAGCTACATCGTCCGGGCGCGGGCCCTAACGGTGGGAAGTCTCGGCCCCCTGGCCGCGACCGCCCACGCTGCCCTGACCGAGGGCCGGGAGAAGCTGGCCCTAATCTATCAGCCCCAGCTCGGTGGGGCGGTCGACGGCCCCCAGGCGGCCTCCCTCAGCCAGGACGAGCTGGCGGCCGCCTTCGTCCAGGTCCTGGGCCGCTGGAGCCAGCGGGAGATCGGGGCCGGCG
The DNA here is from genome assembly GCA_030691665.1 of Chloroflexota bacterium. Taxonomy (GTDB): domain Bacteria; phylum Chloroflexota; class Dehalococcoidia; order SM23-28-2; family SM23-28-2; genus JAUYDU01. The sequence continues at coordinate 3,540 of JAUYDU010000304.1, read as the reverse complement.
CCACCCTTCTCGGCCCCCACCGCGATGAGCTGGTGTTCCAGCTTGACGACGCCTCGGCGGCGGCCTTCGCTTCGCGGGCCCAGCAGCGCACCATCGCCCTGGCTCTCCGCCTGGCCGAGGCCAGCTACCTCCGCCAGCGCCGGGGCGAGTCGCCCGTCCTCCTCCTGGACGATGTCCTCTCGGAGCTGGACGGCCAGCGCCGGGCCAGGGTGCTGGCTGCCATCGCCGACTACGAGCAGGTGCTGGTCACGGCCACCGATCTGGATCGGTTCTCGGCGGACTTCCTGGCCGGCGCGGCCCTGTTCCAGGTGGCCGGCGACTCGGTCCAGCCTATGTCGGAGGCTCGCGGCGTCGAAACAGGGGAAGGTCACGCCGCCGCACCATCACCGTGAGGGCGGCAGGCGCCACCTCGAACACGCTCGGATAGCCGGGATAGAAGTCGCCGTCGAGCTGGACGGGCAAGGCGGCATCGCTGTGCAGCTCTACTCGCCGCGCTCGCCGGTAGAGGACGGAGCTGGCCTTCAGGTGCGCCTGGGCGATCACCCGCAACGTGTGGACGATGATGTCCAGCGTGTCCCGCCCCTGGAAGACGCAGACGTCCAGGAGGCCATCGTCGGCGTAGGCCCGACGGGTGATCCGGGTGATGCCGGCATAGTTGCGGGTGTTCCCCACCACCATCATCAGAAGCCTGGCGTCCAGGGATTCGCCGTCGAGCACCAGCTTCACCCGTGAGCCCTGGCAGCGCAAAGACTCTCGAACGGCTGTGATAGCGTAAGCAGTGGCTCCAGCATATCGTTTGATCTTCAACGGCAGGGAAGCGGCGATCTGGCCGTCCAGGCCCACGCCCGCCATGAGCAGGAAATAGCGCCCCTCGTGCTCGCCCGAGGACCGGCTGGCTCGACCGAGGTCGATACGTCGCGCCTGCCCCGCGATAGCCACCTCCAGGGCGGCCACCGGTCGGCGGGGGATACCCGCCTCCTTGGCCCAGACGTTGGCCGTGCCGGCGGGGATGACCGCCAGAGGCGTATCGCTGCCGGCCAGCCCGTTCACGGCCTCGTTGATGGTGCCATCGCCGCCGCAGACCACCACCAGCGACCGCCCCTCTCGGGCGGCGCCAGCGGCGATGGCCGTCGCATCGCCTGGTGCGCGGGTGAAGGCCCAGTCGGCCTGCCAGCCCCGCTGCCGTAGCCAGGAAGCGGCCTCCCGCAGTTGCTGGCGCGAGGGCAGATTGGGGGACACGGGATTGAGGATTACCAGGGCCGACGGCATGAGCGCATCTTTCCAGGCCATACTACCTTTGCCCCAGGGGCCGGGCAACTGCCAACTTCGATCGGCGGTTGACAGAAAGTCACCGAACGCTATCATGGGGAAGATGGCTCCTCGACGGGCCTGCCCGGGCGGAAGTCGCCGCAGGCGACTGGCGGCCCCGGTGGGTAGGTCGGCGGAATCAGCATATGGAGGACAGCAAGGAACAAACAGGCAGGGAAAGGCTTGTGGCACAAGGGGCAAGACTGGTTGATTTGGTGCATTACCAAGAGGACTCCGTGGTGAGCCGAACCATAATCCACAAGAAGGCAGGGACAGTAACCTTATTCGCCTTCGACGACGGGCAAGGACTGAGCGAACATACAACACCGTTCGACGCTCTGGTCTATCTTCTTGACGGTGAGGCGGAGATCGTTATCGCTGGCAAACTCCTCCGCTTGAAGGAGGGCGAAATGGTCATGATGCCAGCCAATCAACCACACGCCCTGAGAGCGGTAAGCAAACTCAAGATGCTCCTGACAATGATACGATCCTGATGCCCTATCGCTAGCCTGGCGCTATCGGCCCAAAGCCGATATGATCCCCAACTAGCGAGTCTGGATCACTGGAGGGAAGCCCAGTGCTAGGCATTAAGCGACTGGATCACGTGTGTTGGGCCGTCGCCAGCACTGAGAAGCAGCTCTCGCTTCTGACGGGTCTCTTCGGCATGAAGGTGGACGGACGCTGGCGCAACGAGGAGCAGGGCTACGCCGGCGTCAGCCTGGAGGTGCCGGGCGGCAACGCTAGCTTCGAGCTGCTGGAGCCCACCTCCGATGATAGCTTCATCGCTCGCTTCCTGCGCGAGCGCGGCCCCGGCCTCCACCATGTCACCTTCGAGGTGCACGACATCGAGCAAACAGCCGCCGCCCTCCGCGAGTACGGCATCGAGCCCTGGGGTGGCGTGCGCCGCTCCCACGGCTGGGCCGAGACCTACATTCACCCCCGCGATAGCGGCGGCGTCCTCTTCCAGTTCTACGTGGAGGAGGAGCCCCACGAACACAGCCCCAAGTAGCCGCAGACCTTCAGGTCTGCCCCTTGGCCAGGGCTAATGGTCCTAGAGAAAATAAAAACACCCCTGAGGGTTGAAACCCTCAGCTTTGGGGAAGCTGCGGGATTTATCCCGCAGAGGTGAATTTAAATAGTTGAACGCCATAAGCCCTGCAGCTACGACGGCTGGGTCGGGGAAGAGTCCCACGAGCATAGCCCGAAGTAGGCGCTATGCCCGCTCTCCCGCCGCTTCCTCCGCCCGTTCGCCAGGCGGCGCCGGCCGCAGGGCCTCCAGGTCCTCCTCGTCCCCCAGCACCATCAGGCGGTCGCCTAGCTCCAGGACGGTCGACTCCCGCGGGCCCACCTGGAGGGCACCGGTCGCCTTCTGCACGGCGAGGACGGTGGCGCCGGGGCAGCTCTGGAAGCAGCCCTCGATGGTCAGGCCGGCCAGGCCAGACTCCTGGCTGACCTCTAGCTCGGCCAGGATCTGCTCGCCGTGGCGGCCGGCGGCCAGGGTGTCGATGAAGTCGACCACCAGGGGCTGAAGGGCGGAGAGAGCCATACGCCGCCCACCGATGCTATAGGGCGAGATGACCCGGTCGGCACCCGCGCGGCGCACCCGCGCCTCGCTGACCGACTGGCCGGCGCGGGCCACTACGAATACACGCGGGTTGAGGGCCTTGGCGGTGAGGACGATGTAGGTGTTGCCAGCGTCAGAGTCAGAGGCCGCCAGCAGGCAACGGGCGCGATGGATGCCCGCTTCCAGGAGCGTCGCGTCGGTGGCGGCGTCCCCTTCCAGCAGCAGGTAGTCGTAGCGGCGGGCTCGCTCCAGGGCCTCCGGGTTGGACTCTACGATGACGAAGGGGATGCCCCGATCCTTGAACTCGCGGGCGATCTCCTCCCCCACCCGGCCGAAGCCGCACAAGACGTAGTGGTCGCGCAAGGCCTCGATCTTTCCCTTCATTCTGCGTACCCCCAGAAACAGGCCCAGATCCCCTTCCACCACTGTAGCCACCAGGGAGGTCAGGATGTAAAAGGCCGCTCCCACTCCGAATAGCACCAGGAAGATGGTGAATACCCGGCCGCCGTCGCTCAAGGGCCGCACCTCTCGGAAGCCTACAGTGGTCACGGTGGTCACCGTCATATACAGGGCGTCCAGGACCGACCAGCCCTCGATGAGCATGTAGCCCACCACGCCCAGCACCAGCAGGGACAGGAAGAGCAGCGCCGCCACCAGCCAGCGGCGCT
>JAUYDU010000203.1 GCA_030691665.1 Chloroflexota bacterium | reverse complement strand
TTCACCAGAAACGAGGCCCACACCCCAGGCGCCTGGCTTCTGATTGAGGCGCCCAGCCCGTCTGGGTGCTGGCAGAGGGCCCAAAACACGCCCTCACTCAGAAAGCGCGCCTCGGCTCACAGGAATCCACGGATTACGGAGTACCCGGTGACCAGGCCGAGGGCGCCCCCCACGACGGAGACTGCCACAACCACCGAGAAGCCCACCAGTAGCGAGAGACGGGCCCCGTGGACGGTTCGTGAATACAAGTCGCGGCCGGTTGGGTCCGTGCCGAACCAGTGCTTCGCCGAAGGCGGCGAGAGTCGCTCATACGGGGATAGCTTGAGAGGGTCGGCCCTGTCCACCAGGGGTGCGAAGGCGGCCAGGGTGCTCACCGCCACAAGAACAGCCACGCCAAATGCAAGGTTCGGGTTCTTGGCAAAGCGCCGGGCAAGCGACTGTAGTCGCTGGTGTAGCTGGAAGCTGAGGGTCACTCTCTGGAGCTGGCTCGCCTCGCCACGTCTGGCCATTGCTAGTACCTTACTCTCGGGTCCAGGTAGGCGTATGTGAGGTCGGTCAGAAGGTTGACGAAGACGTAAACGGTGCCAACCAGGATCATTACTGCCTGGATTATGGGTAGGTCACGGCGTGCCACGGCCTCCACGATAAGCCGTCCCACACCAGGGATGGTGAACACAGTCTCTGTGACCACCACGCCTGTCAGCAGCCCGGCAATCATCAGGCCGATGATGGTCACCACGGGAAGGGACGCCGCCTTCAAAGCGTGGCGGACCAGGACGTACCTCTCCTCGAGGCCTTTTGCTCGCGCAGTCCGGATGTAGTCCTCGCTCAACACCTCCAACATGCTGGACCTGGTCATCCTGGCGATGAGGGCAGCGGCATGAATCGCTATGTTGAATGACGGGAGGAAGATGCCGCGCAGAAAGCCCGGGAAGCTGTCGAAGATGCTGGTGAAGCCGATGACCGGGAACCAGTGCAAGTTGACTCCGAATGCCCATATGAACATGAGGCCGAGCCAGAACCCTGGTATGGAAAAGCCCAGGACTACGAAGACCATCACCAACCTGTCAATCGCCTTGTGGGCTCTCCATGCAGCCAGCACGCCCAACGGAATCCCGATGAGCGCTGACATGAACAGGCTGGAGATGGCTAGACTCAGCGTGGGTTCCAATCTGTCCAACAGCAAGCTGCCAATGGACCACCCGGAGAACAAGGACGTCCCCAGGTCACCCCGGAACACCTTGCCAAGCCATGAGCCGAACTGCTCCAGAAAGGGCCTGTCAAGCCCCAGCGCCTTCCTGATCTCCTCAAGCTGCTGGGGCGTAGCGTCATCGCCGGCGATGATATGGGCCGCATCGCCGGGCACAATGTGTATTATCGAAAACGTGGCAACAGCTACGAAGACCAGCACTGGGATGCTGGCCAGGAGCCTTCTGACAACATATACCTGCATCGGCTACAACATCCACGGGTGTTGCCCCAGGGCGCCCTGGGGCCAGGGTCTCTCTACAATGAAAGACAACGACGGACGGAGGGCGCCCAACGTTGACCAGGGCGGCCCACCGACCGTCGCGGAACGGTTGCCCTTCACGTCTCCAGCCTATGGACCCTTACTTCTCCTTCCAAGCACTGGTGAAGTGGACAGCCTGACCGAACAGTTGGGCGTTCTCGTGCCCGTGCAGCTCTGCACGCCAGGCGAGCACCGGGTAGATGTCACCGATGATGACGTAGGGGATGTCCCGGTAGAACTGAGTGGTCAAGTCCACGATGAGCCTGTCCTGTCCCTTCCTGTCCGCTTTCGCGAAATCGTTGAGCAGCGCCGTCATACGCCCGCTCTCGTCCTGGTACTGGTTCCAGAACTTCTCTTTGAAGATGCTGGTCTGGAGGAGCGGGCTCAGGCCGCCGAACGTGAAGCCGCCGATAGTGAGGAAGGTATCTACGTAGGTCTTGTCTCCCCGTCGCGCGCTGTAGGTGGCGCCGTCAAAAACCTGGTAGTCCACCTTGAAGCCCACCGACTCCAGGATGGCTTTGCTCACAAGCCCGTGCGTCTCATTGATGCCACCGCCCCCGGGACTCAGCAGGTTGACGGTGATGCCAGCGTAGCCGGCCTCTTGGACGAGCTTCTTGGCTTCGTCCACTCTGGGGGCCTTGTAGTAGAGTTCGTCCCCTGGCGCCCGAATGCCGCCCCAACGACTGCCGACGACCAGCAACGAGCCGTTCACCGCGTACAGGTCCTTGCTGCCCATCATTGCGAAAAGGGACTGGTCTGAGGTGACAGCCATCTGCACCGCCTGGCGCACACGCACATCGCTGAAGGGCTTCTTCACGTGGTTTATCCATATCCCGACACGAGAGGCGGCGTTCTTCTCTACCACCACTTTCAGCTTCGGGTTGCTCTCAAGCCTTGAACGCAGGTCCGGGGGTATGCTGCCGAGGTAGTCCAGCGCCCCGGTCTCCAGAGCCGCGAGGCGTGCCCCAAAGTCCGGGACGATGAGCATGTGTATCTCGTCGAAGTAGGCCTTTTTCTCGCCGGAGTTGAAGGAGGTTGGCCCAGCCGCGGGCTTGTAGCCAGCCCACTTGGTCAGCACCACGCGGTCTCCCTGCTTGTAGGTAGTCAGCTTGTACGGCCCCGTCCCTATCACGGTGGGAGCGCCCACCACTGGGTCAACCTCGTACATCTGCGGCGGCATCATCACGGGCTCGTAGCCGGCTATCCTGGCCAGGCCATCAAGGACGGCGCCCGTGGGCTCCTTGAACTTCATCACGATGGTGGAATCATCCGGGTTGTCCAGGCTGGTCATGAAGCCTGCCAAGAGTTGCCCAAAGCTGTCCCTCTTCAGGTAGCGTTCCAGGGACTTCCTGGCGTGGAAGGAGTTGAAGGGGATGCCGTTGGAGAAGCTCACCCCAGACCTGAGCTTGAACTCCCAGGTCAGGCCATCGCTGCTCTGCTTGTACGTGTCAACCAGCGTAGGAGTAGGAACGAAGTCCGCGTTGAATTCAAACAGCTTCTCCTGAACGTGAAGCCCCACTTCCCGTGGCCCAGACGCGGTAGTCTTCTGTATGTCGAACGATGCGGGGTCAGAGGCAAGCGGATAGAGGCCTATGCCGCCGTACCGAGGTGTCAGGGTCGGGGTCGGAGTGGGCTGAGGAGCTCTGGTGGGTGTGGGCGTGGGAACAGCGGTAGGTGTGGGGGTAGAGGTAGGAGCCGTGGTTGCCGTTGGCGTAGGAGTGGGTGCGGGCCTGGGAGTCTCACCTGGTTTCAGGGTGGGGGTAGGAGTTGGGATTGGAGTCGGTGTTGGAATCGGAGGCACAGGCGTTGCCGTGGGAGTGGGGGGCGGCGGCGCCTTGGTCGCAGTCGGAGTGGGAGTGGGCGCTGGCGTTGGGCTAGGGGTTGCCGCTGGTCCGCATGCCACGGCCAGGACAAGAAGCATCGCTATCACCGCGGCAGCCAGCGTCAGTCCCGGGAGAGAGCGCTTCCTCATACTCGTACTCCTGCGCACAGCGTTTTCTGGCATTGGATCCAGCCTCCCTCAGTCACCGCAAGCTTGGTGACACACTGGAAGGCAGGGACTCGTTGCGGTGGAGTCCAGTCTGCGCTACCATATGGATAAGCCAGGAAGCCCCTATAATGCTACATGGCCCGCCCAAGCCGCATCAAGGGAAATGATTACGGAAAAACGGTGCTACCCCCGACGGCTCTCGTGAACTCGCCGGCACATCGTTCAGCAGGAGATTCCGACCATGCGCCACTTACGTCGTGAGAACGCCCAGTCCCCTGGCCCAGCATTGACCTTAATGCTGAAGCGTGCTCAGATTACCAGGGAGCATCTGGCGGAGCGCCTCCGTGTGAGCGTGGACACGGTGGACAACTGGTGCAGGGATCGGTCGGGCATGAGGCTGGGCCACTTTGGGCGGCTGCTCTCGATGCTTGTAGAACAGGGCGTTCCCGCGTGGGAGATTCGGGGCTTCATGTGCGACGTGCTGTCCAAGAGCGACCTTTCGATAGAGGCGAGCCAGAAGCTGTTGCCGCCCGCCAGGGAGTTGCACCAGGACGTGGTCATCCTTGTGGTCCCCAACTCCCTCTGGAAGGGTGTCAGGCTCATAACCGCTGGGGCACGTGAGTACCTGCGAGGGATGGGCATTGGGCTTCTGGTGGTCTCGGCCAACGACGGCGTGCCACCCCTCGGTCCCCTGGTGAGCGACATGGTCCTGGCCACTGACCCGTTGGGCGTTATCGTCTGCGGTGACCTCGCCCGCGATGTGGCCAGGGCGGTGATTGACGCAGCGGCCGAGAAAGAAACGCCTGTAGTCGGGGTCGCTGTCGAGAAGGCGGTGCAAGCCAACGTCGCTGCCACAGTGAGGGTGGACAACTTCGCCATCGGCTACGAGGCTGGCAAGTACTTCCTGGCCCGTGGCCACTCGAAGGTAGGAGTCATGGGGTGGGCCGACGGCCCTGGCGACCCCCAAAGTGGGCGCCTTGGTGGCTTCTGTCATGCTTTGGAAGAGGCTGGTTTGGACCCCGCTCCTCAGGCGGTCTTCTTCGCACCCACAGTACCGCCGTCAAGAGACGAGATTGCAACGGATGACCTCGCCGACTGGTGGCCGGTCGCCGACGGGATACTGCGCCAGCTGGAGATTGGAGGACTGACGGGCGTTTTCTGCCCAGCGGACGCTCCGTCGCTGGCCTTGTGGAGCAGGTCCAGCCAACTCGGTCTCCAGCCGGACACATCGGGCGATCCCGTGGTGGTGGCAGTCACGGCTGGCAGGTGGGCGGCACTGGCGCCAGAGCCGTCCATCGCCTTTTTCAGCATCCCCGTCTTCGAGATGGGGAGGCTGGCGGCGCGGCTCATTGAGCTGCTGGCTATTGCCGGCGCGCGAAGCCTCGACGTGCGAGACATCGAGCTACCGTGTGAACTGCGCGTCCCCCATCCCGATGGCGCTCGACGACCTTCTCCCGCCAAGAACTCGCTCCGCACGGTGTAGGCCCTTGTCGGGAAAGCCGGGTGCCCTGGGGAATGGACCAGTGAATGCGGCTTGGCCCTCGTGGTGCCCAAGCGCCTAGATCAAGCAAGGTCAGTGTGAGGTGGACCCCGAAATTCGGACAGGTGGCTAAGAGAGAGTCCCGCTCCTAGAATGGCAGAAACATGAAGGAGCAGGACGTGAGCACAATACGCAGGAAGCACAGCGCATCTTTCAAGGCCAAGGTGGCCGTGGCGGCCC
>JAUYDU010000190.1 GCA_030691665.1 Chloroflexota bacterium | reverse complement strand
CGGCCTGTTGTGGGCCAACCAGTCGGCCAGCGCCCAGCCGACGGGCGACGTGGCCCTTCAGCACGTCAACCCCGACGGCATCGACTACACCGGCAACCCCTACTGCCCCGGCACCACCTGGGTCGACGGGGTACCCACCTGGGTCGACCCGAGGGATGACTGCAACAACATCACCAGCCAGAACCACGTCATCCGTACCAACGGCTGGGTGCCCTGGGACGACGCGGCCGGCACCGGCATGCTCGAGATCCCCTTAATATTCCCAGGTACGGGCTGGCACATCGAGAACGACCCCGGCTCCGGCGCCAGCGCCATCATCGTGGGCGAGGGCCGCTGCGGCGACCTGGCCGAGGTGACCGGCCGCTGGGGCTGGGACTCGGCCAACAATGACGAAGAGTGCGTGATCATCCACTCCTCCTCGCCTGGCGACACCCGCGTCACCAAGGGCTACTGGGAGTGCGCGGCGAATCTCCCCGAGCCGCCAATCTGCGCCCTGTTCACCACCGACGGCGTGGTCAAGGAGTGGGACAGCCTGGTCGACTCGGTCATCCTCAAGGAGCCCGACATGCAGCCCGACTGGGACATCGACCCGCCCATGGAGGAGCCCTACGACGAGGGGCTCGTATGGCTGGACCCGGCCGACATCGACGGCGACGGCAACGTTGACGCCTACGACCACCACCTGGCCGACCGTCAGGGCACCTGGGAGAACGACTACGTCGTCAACGACGAGGCCACCAAGCGCATCCGCTCCGCCGACGGCCCCATCCGCCTGGTGGAGATCGTCCACGGCGAGCACGACGTGCGCCTGGATGGCGACTTCACCACCCTCCACCACCCCACCGAGGGCGCCATCTTCGAGGTCACCATCGACTCCACCCGCGGCTGCACCTACTTCACCGACCCCAGCGGGTACTTGGACTTCGGCGATGACATGAACGGCCTCTCCAACGGCGGCGGCCGCTTCCTCGGCCCCCACGTGTACCCCTTCGAGACCCAGCCCCCCGGCCACAGCCTCAACCCCGACAGCCACAACGGCACCTCCCCCCAGGGCGACTGGGACTTCCTGGACATCTGGGTGGACACCGTCTGTGAGGAGCAGGCCACCATCATCATCGAGGCCGTCTACCCCGACATGCCCGGCTCTGTGCGCGATTCCATCGTCGAGGAGATCAGCATCAACTGGGTGACCATCGAGCTGGGCAAGCAGCCGGTCATCCGCTGGGCCGGCGAGGAGATCGTCCTGGAGAAGCGCTGGGCCCTGCCCGACATGTGGTTCCCCAACGGCGACGCCGACGGCGACGACCTGATCACCGAGCCCGAGGACGTCTGCCCCCTGGCCACCATCTACGACGTGGACGGCGACGGCAACTGGGGGTGGAGCCTCGACGTCGATGACGTCGACGCCCTGGGCCGCCTGATCGATAGCGACGGCAACGGCTCCCTCGACACCATCCTCGACTACTTCACGCAATACGTCCGCCTGGACCCCAGCGTCGGCGGCCTCGTCGGCGGCTACTCCGACCCCGACGGCGACGGCTACCTGAACAGCGGCTGGGACGGGATGGGAGCTCCCGACACTGCCTGGAGCCCCATCGACATCCAGTGCCACTCCAAGGCCCTGTACAGCAGCGAGAACCCGGGCGAGGTGGACGTGGAGGCCGTCCTCATCGACCGGCGCCGCCACTGCGAGCCAACCTTGGCCGCCCCCGACGCCGAGTGGGTGGACTTGGGCGGGGAGTACAGATGCTACGATGAGACGACCGGCAACTACGGGGACACTTGGAACGACGAGCACATCATCAACAAGCACGCCTTCCTGGTGTGGTACCTGAAGATCTACCAGGTCAAGCTGACCAACACCGACCCCGGTGACGACGGCGTCGGCCGCGCCGACCACAACGCCGGCGTCTGGGGAGAAGACCTCCTCGACCCCAGCACCGACACCGACCAGCCTGAGACCCTCAACGTCTCCGCCGACGCCCTGCTGCGGGTGACGGTGAAGGGCTTCATCCGCCTCGCCGACCTCAGCGGCCGCGGCGACGCCTGCATCGACATCGATGGCGACGGCAACGGCCTGGCGGACGACCCCGCGACGGAAGAGGTCGAGAGCAGCGAGGCCGGCGCCCCCTACCCCGCCAACACCCACGAGGGCTGCACCGACCCCGACGACGAGCTGGTGGCCGGCGGCTACTGGGTGCTGCCCGACGACCTCCTGCACCTGGCCGGCGGCGACCCCGACATCAACATCCCCACCTGGGACGTCATGGACGACCCCGGTGACGCCACCTCCTACCCCGCCAACGTCATCGGCCTCAAGAGCACCCTGGACAGCCACGACCTGATCCCACGGGCGAACGTCCCCTGCATCGACCCGTACTGCCCGCGCAAGACGGTGGTGCCCGACGGCGAGCTGACCATCAGCGACGCCATCCTGCCGCCGCTCAAGATCACGGCCCAGATCGCCGACCCGGCCGACGCCGGCTTCCTCAGGGAGGCCAACAAGGTGGCCGACCTGGGCCTGACCAACGCCTACGGCTCCATCATGATCCCCTACGAGCCGGAGATCCCCTGGATAGTGCAGAACGGCGGCTACGACTGGGATTCCTGGTACTGCCGCCAGCAGCACATCAGCGGGCCGGAAGACCTCGACGGCACCTGCTCGCCGCTGGACCTCGGCCTGGCCCTCGGCCCCTACGAGTTCTACGACGTGCTCAACATCCTGCCCGCCCCCGGCCCGCTGGAGAACCTTGACCTGGGCAACCAGGGCGAAGAGGGGCAGAACGAGGCCGACCCCAGCCACCCGCGCAAGTTCCAGTTCTACACCGACAACCGCGGCGAGGGCTTCTTCTTCGCCAACGGCGACTACAACCTCGACTTCGGCCTCGACTCGGCGGATGGCTG
>JAUYDU010000153.1 GCA_030691665.1 Chloroflexota bacterium | reverse complement strand
CCAGGACGATGGCCACCGCCGCCAGAGTCGTCCCCCTGCCCACGTCGGTGGAGAAGGAGATGGCGGTGGCCAGGGCGCCGGGGCCCGCCAGCAGGGGCACCGCCAGCGGCACCACCGCCCACTGATAGGGGCCGGCCTTTTCCCCCTCCACCTTCATCCTCTCCTCCTCGGCTGGCATCGGCTCCCCCTTCTCCACCAGCCGCAGCGCCGGCAGCACCAGCAGGGCGCCGGCCGCCACCTGGAAGCTCTCCTGAGAGATGTTCAGGTAGTCGAGCAGCTTCTCGCCGGCCAGGCTGAACAGGAGGAGCATGACGAAGGCCACGCCTACGCCCACGAAGGCCATGCTGATGCGCTCCCTCAGGGCCAGACGCTGGCTCAGGATGTGGAAGATGAGGACGTTGCTTACCGGGCCGATGATGGCGAAGAAGGAGATGGAGGCCCGCAGAAGGTCGTCCGACATCCGACCCGCTCAGCCCCTACGGGCGTCTGCCCTCAAGGCCAGGCCTGCCTTGAGCGACCGCGAAAGGCCTGCCCTGAGCGAAGGCGAAGGGACGCCCTCGCGAGTGGCGTTGGGCTCCACCTGGGGCATAGGTTCGCTTCGCTCACTACAGGGATGGACGCCGAGCTGCATATCGAGGGCAGTATAGGAGCGAGCCCCCGAGCGGGTCAAGAGCCTGCCCTGAGCTTGCCGAAGGGGCCCGCTCGAAGACGCACGGCCGTATCAGAGAGGGGAGGGCAGGCGAAAGAATAGCGGTTCGCCTACCGCAGGGCGGCCGCCACCTTGGCGTCCATCCTCTCGGCCAGGGCCAGCACATCCAGGGCAGCGCCGCCGCTCATGTCCATGGTCATCGCCCCCGCCAGCACCGGGCCGCGCCCGAAGAAGACAAAGCTGGCGTCCCGGTTGCCAGCGAAGGCGATCTTTGCGCCGTCAGGCGACCGGTCAGGATGGGAATCGGCGGCCGGGTTGTCGGTGGGTCTTGTTACCGTGGCTTGCTGAAGAGGTCAGATCACGGTAGCCGCTCGAGCCAATCTGGCGGCAGTGCGATCAAGAACATCTCCACCTCTTCTGTGCCAGAGCGGCCCGAATTGCTCGTAAAGACGATGCGCGTAAAGTCAGGATTGACGCTGCCGTGCGGTTCCGCCCAGTAGTCCTTCTCTCCATACGAAACTGGCCCTTCTTTGAACACCGAGTGGGTGTGAGCCAGCCGCACCACGCGCCCGCCCGGTTTCAGTTCGATGGCGAAGACCTGGTTATCCATCCAGGTGTAGTCGGTCGGGTAGCCACCGTTGTAGGTGGAGACCAGCGCCCAGCCGGGCCGGCGGAAGGCGCGTCCCGAAACGTGCAGGCCGAGCGCCGTGTGGCTGAAGTCTATGGGCCAGAGCGGGGTCACTGCGCCAGTGGCTAAGTCAAGCATGGAGATGTTGTCGGTGTCGATATCTTCGTAGACAACCACCTCACGCCCCTGAGCGTCCAGGGCCACGTCCATGTGGCCGCTGATGCGGAGCAAGCCTCGCCCGTTTTTCAGGTTGCGGTCGTAGACCATATAGCCGCACGGTTTCTCGTCTGTGCCCAGTTGGCCACGCTCGCAGTAGTAGTCAGAGAAGTCAGCGATAAAGTAGTTCCCCAGCGGGCTGATATAGGCGTTGTCAATCGCCTCTGCGCCCGGCACGCCACGCATGTCGCGCTTGGCAATCACCTGATCCGCTTGCCGGTCGTACACCAGCAGGGCAACCGTCTGCCAGTTCTGGTCCTCGGCCATCAAGCCCCAGTAGCGGCCATCGAGCGAGGGGCTGCCCTCGTAGTGCGTCCATACAGCGGCCAGTGACTGACCGGGAAAGTCGGCGGCGAAATCATGGACGAGGGTTTGTGCTTGGGTCTGCACGTTGTAGGCCATCAGGCGGGTCTCTTGCGCGTAGTAGAGCAGGTCCGGGTTGTCGGCGTCCCAGCGCGGATCTATTTCGAGCGGCACTTGGTCGAGGGGTTGGAGCGTGGCCGCGTCGTACAGGTACCATGTCGCCCCGGTGCCGCGCACCAGGATTCGGCTTCCATCCGCGTTGAACGATTGCACGCGCGAGTATTCGTTTTTCAGGCCGGCGGAGGCATCGTCCGGGGACAGGTCGGTTGTCCGATCGGTGACACGCACCAGGCAGGTTCCGAAGACCGGGTCGCGGAAGGGCACGCGGGCCGACGGATCGCCCAGCGACGGAGTCTGGCGCACTTCCAAGTCGGTGACAAACGGCGGTTGGGGGTCGGGGCAGAGGGGAGATGCGGGGGCCCGCGCCGCAGTGCCGGGGGATGGGCTGACTGCCGGAGGCGACCCCGCAGGTGTCAGCGCGGCCTCTTTGGTCGCGGCCTCCGTTGGGCCCGCGGCCTCGGTCGCGGTGGTCGGGGCAGTGGTCTCCTCTTCCTCCTCCTCGCCGCAGGCCGGCAGCACCAAGGAACCTACCACTAGAAGGACGGCCACCAGCAGATACCGCCATGGAAGCTTCATGGCTCACCTCCCGCGAATTGGACTCTGACGCCCCCATCCTACCCGCAGGTGCGAGAGCTGGCAAGCAGCAGACTACAGCCGAAGAAGCCAACTTTGGCGTTCACAATGCCCACCTGAGGCGCTCCCATCCTCAAGCTAAGACCCCTCTTGTGCCACCTCGTGCTTGACTGGAATAGAACACATATTCTATTCTTCTGACAGATGCCCCCGACCCAGCGTCGGGGCCCCAGAACGGACCTGTCCTGAGCCTGCCTGCCGGCAGGCAGGCCTGTCGAAGGAGGTTTCAGCGTGACCGAGGAAGAGATAGCCGCCCTCCAGGACCAGATCACCGAGGCCCAGGCGGAGATCGACCGCCTCCAGACCACCACCGCCGACCGCGAGGCGCGGGCCGTCCACCTGACCGACAGCCTCGCCGAGGCCCATGCCCAGCTCGCCGCCCGCGACGAGACCCTGGCCGCCGTCCAGGCCAAGGCGGAGAGCCTGCGAGCCAGCCTCCAGGCGGCGGCCGTCAAGTACCGCGACGCCTGCCTGGCCAGCCACCCGGACGTCCCGCCCGAACTGGTGGCTGGCGAGACGGTGGAGGACATAGACCACCAGATGGAGGCCGCCCTCCAGGTGGTGGCCCAGCTCAAGACCCGCCTGGAATCCCTGCGCCTGGCGGAGCGGGTGCCCACCGGCGCCCCCGCCCGCCGCCCGCCCGACCTGTCGGCCCTGAGCCCCACGGAGAAGATCGCCTACGGCCTATCGCAGCAGCAACGCTAGACCAAAACCGTAGGGCAGGGCCTGCCCCTGCCCCAGAGCCCCGACCTGTCGGGGCAGCTACGACCGGAGCGAAAGGAAAGGAGTGTGTAGAAAATGGCCCTAACCCTCGCCGAAGCAGCCAAACTCTCCAACGACGTCCTCCTGGTGGGCGTCATCGAGACCATCATCAAGGACAGCCCCATCCTCCAGACGTTGCCCTTCGTCGAGATCGTCGGCAATGGCCTCACCTACAACCGCGAGGCCACGCTGGCCACCGCCGCCTTCTACGACGTCGGCGACACCTGGACCGAATCCACCCCCACCTTCACCCAGGTCACCGCCAACCTCAAGATCATGGGCGGCGACGCCGACATCGATAACTACCTCGTCGCCACCCGCTCCAACCTCCAGGACTTGGAGACAGCCGTCATCCAGCTCAAGGCCAAGGCCGTGCGCGGCCTGTTCGAGGACACCTTCATCAGCGGCAACTCCGGCTCTAATCCCAAGGCCTTCGACGGCATCGACGTGCTGTGCCCCAGTGGCCAGACCCTGAGCATGGGCGTCAACGGCGGCTCCCTCACCCTCGACAAGCTGGACGAGCTGGTGGACAAGGTGCTGGGCGGCAAGCCGGAGATTCTGCTCATGAGCCGCCGCAGCCGTCGCATCATCAACAAACTGGCCCGCACCGCCGGCACCCTCCTGGAGACCGACCGCGATCAGTTCGGCCAGATGATCCAGTACTACGATGGCATCCCCATCGGCGTCTCCGACTACATCTCGGACGCCCAGACCCAGGGCACCAGCACCGACTGCTCCACCATCTACGCCACCCAGTTCGGCGAAGGTTCCCTGGCCGGCCTCACCGCCCCAGGCGGCCTCCAGGTGGAGAGAGTGGGCAGCCTGGAGACGAAGGACGCCAGCCGCAGCCGCATCAAGTGGTACACATCCCTCGCCCTGTTCAACACCCTCAAGCTGGCCAAGCTAGTTGGCGTGCGGCCATAACGACAACGGAGTGTTCAGAGGTGCCGTCA
The DNA here is from genome assembly GCA_030691665.1 of Chloroflexota bacterium. GTDB lineage: Bacteria > Chloroflexota > Dehalococcoidia > SM23-28-2 > SM23-28-2 > JAUYDU01. The sequence continues at coordinate 3,643 of JAUYDU010000153.1, read as the reverse complement.
GCTCATGAGAATGGGGTAGGGGCGCAGCATTAGCCAGAGGCTGATCCGCCTCCGGAGGATGCTGCGCCCCTACAGTCCCCCCACCATCAAGTCAGTTCCGTCCCCCTGGGAGGGGGACCATAAGGGAAGGGCCCCCATGGCCAACGTTCGCATCGATTCCCAGGGCGTGCCTAAAGGGCCGATCTACGAGGAGACCACACCCATCCTCCATCGCAGCGGCCTGACGGCCGTCGACGCCGCCGACCCCACCAGCGCCAGCCAGGGGCTGGACTGCGCCGGCTATCGCAACGTCCGCTTCGATGTAGACACCACAGGCTCCTCGGGCCTCACCGCCCTTAAGGTGCAGCTCTTGGTCTGGAACGCCACGTCGGGCAAGTACTTCCGCGGCGCCGAGCGCAGCTTCGCCGCCGCCGACCTGGCGGCCAACCCCATCCCCAGCCTGGAGGCCGAGGTACGAGGCGCTATCGTCTTCCTGAAGGTGGTCTCGGCCACCGCCACCAGCCTGGTAGTCTCTGTCTACGCCAGCCTGAGCTAGGAGGAGAGCATGAGCTCCCTGAAGCTACTCGGCGAACCGGCGGGCGGCGGCCTCCACCAGGCCACCCACCTGGCTGCCCAGGGCGACGCCCTCGCCGGCTCCATCCGGCTCGGTGCCAGCCCCAACAACACCCTCCAGGACTCCGGCGGCACCGACCGCATCACCCTCGCCACCGCCAGCCCACACCTCACCCTGGGCGGCAACGTCCTACTCCTGACTAGTCGCCTTGCCGTCGGCACCGCCGCCTACGACATGGGCAGCCTCGACACATCCCTCCTCGTCAAGGGCACCGCCGCCCTCGGCCAGACGGGCATCAAGATCGAGCAGGGCCTCACTAGAGGCCTACTTGCAACCGAAACCTGGGGCCTCGGCGGCCTCGTCAACTGGGGAAACGCCACCGCCAGCCTCGTCGCCGGCCTCAACTTCCAAGCCTACTGGACCGGCTTGAGCGGCTACACCCTCACCGACCTCGCTGGCATTGTGGCCTACTGGAGCAACTACGGACTGAGCGGCTCCACCCTCACCAACGCCAAGGGCCTGTGGATCCCGCGCCCCATCGGGTTCACTGGCCGCCTGCGCCCCACCAACTGCTACGGCGTCTACGTCGACGCCCTCATATCCTCTAGCGGCGCAGCGTCTTCAGTGCCCACGCTGGTCGAGGGCATCCACCTGGACGACCTCTCGCCCCTCTCCACGATCGTGCCCGCCACCGTCATCGGCCTGCGCATCGCCGACATCACCTACGGCATAAACAAGTACATGCTCTACCTGGGCGGCGCTACGCCCTACCTCACCCTCAAGGCTGGCCCCATCGCCGCCAACTCCACGCCCCTCTACCTCGCCGAGGGCACCACGCCCACCCTACGCCAAGTCCAGTGGAAGGCCGGCAACACCCTAGGCGCCGGAGACCGCGTCATGGTCCTCGTGTAACGGCTGGCCCCGTTGGGGCGGGCCCCCGTGCCCGCCCAGAAAGGACGCCCAATGCCCATCACACCCAACGTCCGCACCAAGATGAAAGCGGCCCTGGACGCCATCGAGACCGACGCCCCCAACCTGTTCACCAGGCTCACCCTCCTGCTGGCCCGCACCAACACCTCCCGCGCCACTGCCGGCGACCCCCCGCTCACCATGGCCCAGTTCGTCATCAACAGCCTCGTGGACAACGCCCTGGTCGACGACTGGCAGAAGCGCGCCCAGGAGCTAGAAGCCCTGAAGAGGCAGGAGGCCCAGGCGCAGCTTGAGGCAGACATGCAAGCCCTGAAGGAGGCCCTGTGAACCTGTCTGACATGAGGACCCGCGTCCGCCGTGACCTGCACGACGAGGATCCCGCCAACTACCGCTGGACGGACACCGTGCTCGATCGTCACATCGACCGGGCCGTGCGGGAGCTCAGCCTCGCCATCCCCCTGGAGGCCAAGGCCACCCTCACCACCACGGCCAACAGCCGCGACATCTCCCTGACCAGCCTCACCGACCTAATCGCTGTGGAGGCCGTGGAGTACCCCCTCGGCGAATACCCTCCCAGCTACGTTCCCTTCTCCATCTGGCTCAGCACCCTTACCCTGCTGGTAGACGCCGCCCCCACCAGCGCCCAGTCTGTCAACATCTACTACGCCAAAATGCACACCCTGGACGCCACCACCTCCACCCTGCCCACCCACCTGGAGGAGCTGGTGGCCAGCGGGGCCGCCGCCTACGCCGCCATCGAGTGGGCCAGCTTCGCCACCAACCGGATCAACGTCGGTGGCCAGGACGTCTGGCGGCAGTATCTGACCTGGGGACAGGAACGCCTGGCCGCCTTCTCCCGCGCCCTGGCCAAGTACAGCCGCCGCAACGCCGTGCGGGTGCGCCGCCTCTACAGGCCGGCGACCCCGCCCGCCGAGGAGAGCACCCCCTGGCAGCCGTAGGGGCGCCGCTTGCCGCGCCCTCACCGGCGCCGCTTGCCGCGCCCCCACCTGGGCTAAGCCCCTGACCGCAAGGAGGACACCAAATGACAACTTCGACCGCAAACATCCGCGCCGGCCTCCAGGCCCGCAAGGAAGGGCTCCCCGCCCAGGCCTTCGCTATCGTCGGTGACGCCAGCGACCCCGCCACCTGGAAGCTACCCCACCACACGCAGGCCATCTTCCGTGCCCTAAAGGGGCGGCTGGACATCGAGCGGACGGTAGACTGGGACCGAATAGCAGCGGCGGTCGCCGCCCTCTCGCCGGGCGGCTATCGCGGCCGCCGCGTCGAGGCGACCGCCCAGGAGATCCTGGCGGCGGCTCGCCACCTGGCCGCCCACTACCAGAAAGCGGGCCGCGAGCTACCCCCCACGCTGGCGGAGATGGTGGAGCGGCGCTAGGCACTATCATGCGCACCCTGCCCGCCGCCCTCCTGGCCGCCCAGAAGAGCGCCAGCGCCCTCCCCTACCTCAAGGTGGAGATCGCCGACAAGGTCGCCGGCATCCGCCGCCTGAACTGGCAGCGCCTGTACACCGGCAGCGAGACCGACAACTTCCACGCCGCCGCCATGCCCGCTGACGGCTCCCTCATCCGCTGCCGCATCGATGCCAACACCCTCTACCGCCAGCGGGTGACCAGCCCCGGGCCCGGCAGCAGCTTCAGCGCCTGGACCAGCTTCCGTACCAGCTCCAACAACTGCGCTCTCGCTGCCTGGGGGGCTCTGGTCTACGCCTTCGCCGTCGACTCCACTACCACCACAGCCATCTACATCAACCCCAGCTCCGACAACGGCGCCACCTGGTCCGGGTGGAGCCTGCTCCAAACCGCCGCCGGAGCAGTAGGCTACCTCGCTGCCGCCATCAAGGACACCAACACCGCCCTCCTCCTCTACTCAGTCGGCGCCACCGTCTACAGCAAGAAGAGGTCCGGCGGCGCCTGGGGCACGGCCACCGCCTGGACCAACTCCGTCGCCTCAGTCACTGGCCTGGCCTGCCTCTACTCCCAGCGGGTGACCAGCCCCGGGTCCGGCAGCAGCTTCAGCGCCTGGACCAGCTTCCGGGCCAGCTCCAACAACTGCGCCCTCGCTGCCTGGGGGGCTCTGGTCTACGCCTTCGCCGTCGACTCCACTACCACCACAGCCATCTACATCAACACCAGCTCCGAC
>JAUYDU010000147.1 GCA_030691665.1 Chloroflexota bacterium | reverse complement strand
GGCCGACACCCCGATGCTCTCCCCTCTCCTTCACCTTGTCCCGCTCCCGCCAGATGTCCGTCTCGGCGATGCGCTCCAGGCATTCCCGCAAGCCGATGCTGGGGTAAGGGTGGCCGCTGGGCAACGTATCGCCCGGCCCGACGGCGTTCTTCAGCCGCACCTCTAGGGGGTCGAGGCCCAGGTTGCGGGCCATCATGTCCATCTGGTTCTCCAGGGCAAAGGTCACCTGAGGGGCGCCGGGGGCCCGCAGGGCGCCTACGCTCACCTTGTTGGTCAGCACCTCAAAGCCCCGGATCTCGAAGTTGGGGCAGCGATAGTAGCCGCCGATGGTGAAACAGCCGGGCAGCATGGGAGCGGCGGGGAAGGCCCCCGAATCGTAGATGACCCGAGCCTTGAGGGCGGTGAGGGTGCCGTCCTTCTTCATCCCCGTCTTCAGCTCAACGACCGCCTGGGGAGCGGGGTTGCCCGCCAGCAGGTCCTCCTTGCGGCTCAGGATCAGCTTCACTGGCCGCCGCACTGCCATCGCCAGGGAAGACACCAGTAGCTGGGTGAGGAGGATCTTGCCGCCGAACCCGCCGCCGACCTCGGTGACGATCACCCGCACCTTGCTTTCAGGGATGCCCAGGGCGCTCGACACGTCGTCCCGCACCCAGAAGGGCCCCTGGGTGCTGCTCCAGATGGTCAGCTCCCCGCTGACGTCGTAGTCGGCTATCGTGGCCTGGGGCTCGATGTAGCCCTGATGGACCATGCCGGTCTTCCACGTACCCTCCACCACCGTGTCAGCTTCGGCCAGGGCCTGCTCCACGTCGCCCCGCCGGAAGGTCATTTGAGCGGAGACGTTGCTGCCCTTGCCCTCACTCTCCTTCTGGGCCACGTCCACTGAGGCGTGGGCCTTCTCCTCGGAGCGGTCCACGTCGTGGACCGGGCTGCGGGCCGGGGGCGCACCCTCCTTCATGGCCTCCATGGGGTCGAGGACGGCGGGCAGTTCCTCGTACTCTACCTCTATCAGCTCCAGGGCTTCCTCGGCGACGTGGGGGTCGCTGGCCAGGACGGCGGCTACCGGCTGGCCGTAGAAGAGCACCTCGTCCTGGGCCAGGGGGACGTGATGGCGGTTGGAGGGGTTGCGATTGACGATGGGCGGTAGGTCAGCGGCGGTCAGCACCGCCTCGACGCCCGCTGCGGCTCTGGCCCTGGAGGCATCGATACGCAGGATGCGGGCGTGGGCGTAGGGGCTGGCCAGGAGCTTGGCGTGCAGCATGCGGGGAAGGTGCAGATCGGCAGCGTAGACTGTCTTGCCGATGACCTTGGCGGCGGCATCGGGTCGCGGCAGCCGTTTGCCCACCGCCTTGTACCGCTGCCTCGCCTCTGTCTCCCGCGCCATCCCTTGGTTCCTACAGGGCTTCCTGCCGGGCCGCCACCATCACGGCCTCAATGATCTTGGTGTAGCCGGTGCAGCGGCAGAGATTGCCGGCTAGCCCCCGCTGCACCTCCTCGAATGAGGGATGGGGGTCGGAGTCTAGGAGAGCCTTGGCGGCCATGATCATGCCCGGCGTGCAGAAGCCGCACTGGACGGCGCCGTAGTCGATGAACGCCTGCTGAAGGGGGTGGAGACGGCCGTCGCAGGCCAGCCCCTCGATGGTCTGGATGTCGCTGCCGTCGGCCTCCACGGCCAGCATCAGGCAGGAGGTCACCAGCCGCCCGTCGACGATCATCGAGCAGGCGCCGCAGTCGCCGGTGCCGCAGCCCTCCTTGCTGCCGGTCAGGCGTAGCTCTTCGCGCACCACGTCCAGGAGGGTGCGATGAGGCTCCACCGCCAGCTCGTACTGGCCTCCGTTGACGGTCAGCCGAATGGGGTGCTTGGACATAGCTGCTTCTAGGGGGCAGACGCCCCTGCCCGCTCCACGGCCCCCCGCAGACTGCGCTCCGTCAGCACCCGCACCAGCTCGCGGCGGAAGGCGGCCGAGCCCCGCACGTCGGAGATGGGCTGCGCCTCCTGAGAGGCGATGGCTGCCGCCCGGGCGATGACCTCGTCGGACACCGGCTTGCCGGCCAGCACCGCCTCGGCCTGGTGGGCCCGCATCGGTACGGGCGCCACCGCCCCCAGAGCAACCCTTGCCTGCTCGATGTCACCGTTTGGCAGGGTGACCAGCGCCCCCACTCCCACGACGGCGATGTCCATCTCCTGCCGAGGCGTATGGCGCAAGTAGAACCCGCCGCTGCCCCGGGGCGGCGTGGGCACCCGCAACTCCACCAGGATATCGCCATTCTGGAGAACCGTCTCTCCCGGCGCCAGGAAGAACTCCTGGAGCGGGACGTCGCGCCAGCCCTGGGCGCCGGCGATGCGGGCCACGGCGTCCACAGCGAGCAGGGGCGGCGCCATGTCCGCTGAGGGGGCCGCGTTGCAGAGATTGCCGCCGACAGTGGCCATGTTGCGCGTCTGGACGGAGCCCACCAGGGCGGCTCCGTCGGCCAGTATCGGGAAACGTTCCCGGATGATCGGGGAGGACGCTATCGTCGCCATGTCAGTCATGGCGCCGATGCGCAGCCCCTCGGCCTCGCTGAATTCGATGCCCCGCAGCTCACTCAGCTTGCGCAGGCTGACCACATAGGGGGGGCGAAGCCCGCCCTCCTTCATCCGCACTACGAGGTCGGTGCCCCCGGCCAGCAGCCTGCCGCCGTCGCCGCGGCGGCGCAAGATCGAGATGGCCTCGTCTAGCGTCTCAGGGGCGAAGTAGTCAAACGGCCGCAAGTACTATTGGCTCCTCAAACACCGATGGTCTAGCTCACCATTCTACAGCCAGGGGACGCTAGCAGACAATAACTCTGCCCGTGATAGTCCGGTCCCCGATTGGCCGGTCTGCACTCCTATCTCTTGATGGGGTAAAGACAGGTGGCTACTACGCAGGGGATATCTGACGAGGAGAGACTAGCTGGGGCTAGGCAGGGCAGCTCTTAGCCGCCCATCTCTGGCCAATGCCAGTCGGCCCAGAGAGCAAGCTCCAACATGGCGAACATGCCGAGCCCGATGGCGGCCCAACCAACGATGCTGCCTAGGGTCAAGGCAAGCAGTATTGCCTGCGCCGCTATGACGAAGCTGATGAGCTTAACAGTCGGCTTCACGTACCAGGGGCGGAATCTGCCGGCCACGGGCGCCTTCTCCCCGTCCAGGCCGGCGAAGAAAGTCTACCATATCTCCAATAATCCGTCAATCTGATGCCAGGCCCCACAGGTCTGCTCCCGTTACGCCCTTGGCCTGGATCAGCACCTTGATCCGCCCCAGGCCGGCAGGGTCGACCAGCTCGGCCACCGCCCGCCGCCTGGCGTAGTACTCCTCCAGCGATAGCTCTCCC
>JAUYDU010000104.1 GCA_030691665.1 Chloroflexota bacterium | reverse complement strand
CCCCTTGTTGCGTTTGGCCGTGGCGCAGGCCAGCGAGACCGCCTCCATGCTGGCCTCCGAGCCATCGACCGGCACCAGTATCTCCTTCACCCGTGTGGCAGTCTGCTCCAATCCTCTCCCCTGCCCCCTGCTTCGCTGGCTTCGGTTCCCCCCTAGGTTCCTTGTTCTATGTTCTATGTTCTTTGTTCTTAGCTCTGCGCCGCAGGCGTCACCAATTATAGGGGAAAGGAAAAGCCAGCCGCAACACAACTTGTGAGCGGCTTCTCAACACCGGAGCCAGACGAGGAGGCATATGGGGGTCGCAACCTCGGGGGCGCTGGTGGCGCCAGGCCGCCTATGGGCGCACAACTCGGCTAGGGCGCTCCGTCGTAGGGGCACCAGTCATTGAGCACGTACTGGCCGGCGGCGACGAACTGACTAATGTCCAGGATGTTGACCGTCTTGTCGGCGTTCAGGTCGCCTCGCCGCCAGTAGTGGTTGGTGGGCAGGCCGGCGCCGCAGCCGGTGTCGTCTAGGCTGGTGAAGCAGTTGTAGCCGTGGTCGGTTGTGCCGTGCAGGTTCTTGTCCAGGACGTTGGTGTACTCGCTCATGTTCATGTCGAAGGGGTCGTTGTCGGCGCTGGCCGATGAGCAGCCGTCGTTCACCGTGTCATCCAGGTCATTGTCGACGGCGTCGTCGGAGGCGACACCGGACTCAGCAGCGCCCACGCCTTGCCCTGACTCCGCACTTCTAACAGGCCGGCTCACCCTCCCTGGGCGAGGCTGCCTTTTCCTCGTCCTCAGCTAGCAGGTCTTGCCCAGGTAACTGCCCAATGGGATCACGTCCAGGATGTTGGTGCGGTTGTCCACATTCATGTCGAAGCGCCGGTTGTAGTTGCTCTCGCCCAAGTCGCCTCCCAGAAACGGCGGGAATCTCAGCACGTCGAGGATGTCGACCCGCTTGCTGTTGTCGAAGTCTGGCGGCCAGGCCGGATCGCTGGCGTTGTCGGGACAGTCGTCCAGGGAATCGGTACCCATCGAGTTCTCTTTGGCGTCGAGGTAGCCATCGTTGAAGCCGGCGTCGGGGTCGCCATCGTCATCATCGTTGGAGTCGCTGGGGTTGGCAATCGTATCTCCGTCGGTATCGGCACTGGGGTCTGTGCAATCGGGGATAGTGTTGCCGTTGTAGTCGTAGCCTTCATCGATGGAGCCGTCCTGGTCGTTGTCCAGCCCGTCGCACACCTCTGGCTTCTTGCTGGCGTCGCTGGGGTTGGAACCGTAGTAGCTCTCGGCCGCGTTGGAGTAGCCGTCGCCGTCTACGTCGGTATCGCAGGCGTCGCCGCCGCCGCCGTCCTCGTCATAGCGGCCGTCGCTGTCAGAGTCGACCATGGCATTGGGGAAGTCCTGCTGATCTTCGTTGAATAGGGCGTCGTGGTCCTCGTTGACCCCGCCGTCGGCGTCGAGGTCTGCCTGGTCGGCGTTGGCGTGCCAGGGGCAGTTGTCTGAGCCGTCGGGCCAGGTGTCACCGTCGCTGTCGGGTGGTGGGGTGGGTGTAGGTGTAGGCGTGGGTGTGGGCGTGGGTGTGGGCGTGGGTGTAGGCGTGGGCGTGGGCGTGGGCGTAGCTGTGGTGACCGGGTAGCACAGTTGCAGCGCCCAGGAATTCAGAGTGCCAGTGTCCGCGGCTGTGTCGTCAGTGATGCGCAACTTCCATACCCCCGCCGACGTCTGCCCGTCCAGGGCGGACAGCAGCCACTCCGACCGATAGGAGCCCGTAAAGGGCGCCGAGCCGCTGGTGATTGCCGTGGCCGCCTCGTCGTCCAGAATGGTGTTGGTGAAGTTATCACCGCTGCTGCCGACGTCGGTGAACAGCTCCACCGATGTCCCCGCTGGGGAAATCAAGAACACGTCCAGGTCGGCGTCCAAAGTGTGGGTGATGTTCAAGGGGCCGACGTTCACGTCCGAGAGGGTGAAGCTGGGCCCCACGCTTAGGGTGGAGATCACCGTGCTTAGGTCGGGGATTGGCTTGGGCACGTCGGTGCTAGTGTAGGTGGTGCAGCTCGGTGTGGGGGTGGGCGTCCGTGTGGGCGTGGGTGTGGGTGTGGGCGTGGGCGTGGGTGTGGGCGTGGGCGTCCGTGTGGGCGTGGGCGTGGGTGTGGGCGTAGGGGTAGGCGTGGCGGTGGCCGTCGGAAGGCCGTCACGCTCCCGACCGAACCATAGGAATCTGGGCCGAGCATTCGAGTTGACGCCTCCTCCCTGGAGCGAGTAGGCAGTGGCGATCCAAGTGTTCGAATTGCCGTCGTGGGGTCGAGCGGCGAGGTAGTCTCCCCACTTGTTTCCGTTCGGGCCGCTGGTGCTGGAGACAACGTCGTACACTTCCCAAGGCGGCGGAACCGACGGGGAGAGGTCATCCCAAATAAACACGGCCGAGGTTGGGTAGTAGATCCCTCCGCCGTAGAAGATCGGCCCCGCGATGTGACTGCGCGCGTTGACGCCGACGGCGGGGTACTCCCACGCGAAACCGGAACTCCATATGATGGGCTGACTTAGCAGGCTTCTATCGCTCTCCCTGAAACGAGCGACATGCACGTACGGATAAGGGAACCCGCCCCCCTGCGAGGCATTCCACATGAACCCTATCACCCCGTTCGCCAGCCAGGCGCCCAAGACCCGCGGATCCGAACGCCCGCACCAGTCTCTCCCGTCCGGGCCTGGGCACGTGTACGCAGGCGAGTATGGCCAGGTCGTCACCCCGACGTCGTCCCAGGAAATCGTGGTAGAGCCCTCAGCCCAGCGGTAGATACGGATGGAACTGGTACTGTTGTGGGACGCCCAGTACATTGTGGTCGTTGCGCCCTGAGTCGTTGTGAAGTTAAAGCGGTCGCTGACAGAGAGGTAGTGGAAGCTAGAAAGCGTGCCGTCCCTCAACGCGTCCAGGGGTAGCCGCATGATCACGGTATTAGTCCACGTGTACGGCAATGCCGTGGTGAACACGTTCGCCGTGATGTACAGGTAGTTGCTGCTAAGGGCAAGGTGGGGGTAGTCGAACCAGCGGCCATTCGGCAGGCCCAAGTCCTGTGGCTGGAAATCGTAGTAGTACCAGACGCCGTTCGCCAGGGCCGTCTTGCCCCTGGCGATGGCCAGTCTCACCGTGTTGGTGGTGCCATCGTCGGAATACAGCAACATCCAGAAGAGGAGGTCGCGGCTCGGGTCGTACAGGGCGCTCTGATCACAACAGAACCCCCCATTGGCGGATGGGAAGGTGGCAAAGGGATTCACGAAGCCGAAGCTTGCTCCGCCGTCGGTCGACAGGGAGGCGTACCAGTTGCCCGTTTGGAACACGACCTCCTCATTGTTGGCCGCACTGGGCTCACCGACCACCGAAGTGTAGCTGGTCGGTGCACCCTCGCCCAGGTCAGAATTGCGGAAGAACCTAAAGTCCCCCGCTGCCAGGGGGAGCGGCCCCTCCGCCTGGCCTTGAGGCGAGAGCTGGGCGCTGGTCGGGGGCGCCGAGGGGACGATGGACTCGAGACGCGTCGCTGGATCGACAGCGACCGGTGGCCCCGGCAAGTGGGTCCTCTGAAGGATGTCCGCGCGATGCCTCTGCTCCTCCGGAGACGCCTGAGGCGGCTCTGCCAGGAGCTGGGCCCGAGCCGTGTGGGACCGCCCAGCCGTGGCCCGCCGAGCCGTAGCCTGTCCACCGCCTCCGTCCCCGGGCACCTCTGCCAAGGCCACACGGCCCGGTCGCTCCCAGGAGGTCTGGCGGGTGCCCATCGCCACCGCCGCCAGGCCCAGCAGCAGCAAGAACAGGCCGGCGACGACCGCTTTCTTCACGGGCTTTACCCCCTTGTCGGCTGGACAGCCACGAAGGGAAGGAGCATCGACCTTGCGGGCAGCTCACCCAGGGGCATCGTGCGGGGCGGCCGCTTGACGACGCCAACACCTCCCATCGAGGGCGGCCGGCAGCGCCCATGATACACCTCTGCCCGCGCTTGTCAACATAAACTCGTCAACGCCTGCCCGCCCCCGCCTCACCATCCGTTTCAGCCGGAGGCTGATCCGCCTCTGGCGGATATCTGTTGTCCGATTGCGGCCGCGACCGCCAACCTAACCGAGTATGGTATAATCCCTATGCAAGGCACTCCGGTTAAGGCCCCCTAAGCTTCGGAGGTCGTACCATGAAAGAGATCATTACCACCCTCACGAGCAAGGGCCAGGTGACTATCCCCGCCGAAATCCGGCGCGCCCTCGGCCTCAAGGCCAGGGACCGGGTAGCCTTCGTCCTTACCCCGGACGGAGCGAAGGTTCGCCCGGCGCCCAGCGCCCTGGACAGGATAGCCGGCTCCGTCAAGCCGCGCAAAAAGCCTGAGGACTTCAAGGAACTGAGGGCGATTGTCAAGGAAGAGGTGGCCAGGAAGGTCCTTGAGGAAATGTGATGGCCACATTTCTCGATACGAACATCATTCTCCGCTTCCTCCTGCGCGACGAGGAAGCGAAGTTCCAGAGGTGTTTCGACCTCCTGAAGCGAGCCGAGAGGGGCGAGGAGAAACTGGAGACCTCCGACCTTGTCATCTCGGAGGTGGTCTGGGTCCTGGAGTCGAAGCCCTACAGCCTAGACAGAGACAGGATCCGCGACCTTGTCCTTCCCATTGTTCAACTCAGGGGCTTGAGGCTATCCGGTAAGAGGGTCTTTGAGCGGGCCTTCCAGGTATACGGGGACAAAGCCATCGACTTTATCGATGCCTACAACGCAGCGACAATGGAGAGACGCGGCCTAAACGAGATCTACAGCTACGACGCGGATTTCGAGAGGGTGGAAGGGATCAAAAGGCTGGAACCGTAGAGGCGCTGGCCGCGAGGGGCTGGCCGAAGGCGCAAACCTTGTCGCTGGCCAGCTCTAATAGTAGAATGTAAATCCAAGAGGTTTGCTGCCATGGCCGTGGAAAAGGGCACCTACATCGTCAAGAAGGGGCTGGCCCAGATGCTCAAGGGCGGCGTCATCATGGA
>JAUYDU010000053.1 GCA_030691665.1 Chloroflexota bacterium | reverse complement strand
AAGGCCAGGCTGTCGTATTCGAGGAGAAGCGCCAGGGCTTCCTCGGAAGTAACGCCAGAGGCTTCCAAGCCACGGATGCTCCACTCCACAGAAGGCATCTCCTCCATGATGGCTGCATAGTGGGTAGCAGTAGCTTTCCAGCCGAGGGGCATTGGGCCGGGAGATTCTGCGGTCCGGGCATTTTCCCCCGATATGTCAATGTCTTGTTTCTCAGGCGGCACCTCCAAGAGAAACCGGAGTTTGCCTTCCTTCCACAGGTCCCGAATCTTCACGGCGGTGCCCTTGCCCATAAGCGAGAGCCTACCGTCCCTGGTGCTATAGAGCGCGTACAGCGAACCGCCCAAGGCAAGACGCTCTACCGCGTCGCGCACGACTTCTACGGACAATCGCAGTCCTATCTCTCGCAGTTGCTTCTGAAGCGGTTCCACCATCGTGCTCCTAACCGTAGCAGTTGTCCGTACTGTCCCCTGGTGCAGGCAAACAGGCCGTGCTTAAATACTATCAGACCGCAGGCGATAGGTCAAGAAGAACGGGGTGAGATGTGATTGCGAACTCGGAGCGGGTGGAAAAGCTTACATACACGGTCGAGGAGTGCGCCGCCGTGCTGGGTATCTCTCGCGCGACGGCCTATGCGCTTGCAAAGGAAGGAAGGCTGCCCGTAATTCGTATCTCGGAACGCCGCCTGGTCGTGCCGAAAGCGGCCCTCCAGCGGATGCTGGACTCCGCCAGCCTGCCTCAGGAGCCGCGGGCGTGAGCGCCTCCACCGCGACCAGGCCGCGCGACTTGGGCGACGTGCTGGCCAAGCTGCCCGATGCTCGTAAGAGTGGCGAAGGGTGGGTGGCAAGCTGTCCGTGCCCCGGCCATGAGACACCCGAACGACAGCTATCGTTAAAGGACGCGGGCAGCCTGGCGCTGGTGAAGTGTCAAGGGGGAAAGCATAGCTACAGGGAAATATGCTCCATGCTTGGCTTTGGTGCCCTGTCCTACGGCGACGGGAAGGCCCCCACCAGGCGGCAGACTACTACACGCTATCCCATTCGGGGTACCAGCGGCCAGGTGGGGGCCGTGCATGTGCGCCGGGACGGTCCGAAGGGGAAGGCGTTCCACTGGGAGCTGCCCAACGGAACACCCGGCCTGGGTGGGATACGGGTGGCGGACCTGCCGCTTTATGGCTCCGAGCGGCTGGAGGGGTTGTCCGATGGGACTCCCGTGGTGGTATGCGAAGGTGAAAAGGCCACCGACGCGCTGGGGAATACCACGCCCGCCGTGGGGACAGTCACTGGCGCTGGCGGGACGCCTGGCCTGGAGGCTCTCCGCCCCCTGGTACGGTTGCGGCCCCTCCTGTGGGCTGACGCTGACGACGTGGGGCGTGCCCACATGGAGCGCCTCGCGGCCCGCCTTCGAGAACTAGGCTGCCAGGCCGTCCGTATGGTGGACTGGCCCGACGCGCCCCCTGCTGGGGACGCCGCCGACGCCGTGGCCCAAGGCGTGGACATAGCCGCCCTTCTGGAGCGCGCTGCGCCCGTGGCCATGGTGAAGGCGGCGGACCTGGGGCTGCTGCTGGAGGACGTGGAGGCGTTTATACGGCGATACCTGGCGACGGGGGCCTCCCAACTTGCGGCGCTGGCACTCTGGGTTTTGCACTCCTGGACGCTTGAAGCGGCGGAGACAACGCCGTACTTGCATGTCACTTCCCCAGAAAAACAGTCGGGCAAGACTCGCTTATTAGAGGCGCTGGCGTTGATGGTGGCGCGGCCCTGGTTTACGAGTCGCGTGTCGGCGGCGGTGCTGGTGCGCAAGGTGGCGCGGGACGCTCCTACTCTGCTGCTAGACGAAACCGACTCCGCGTTCAAGGTTGAAGATTACAGTGAGGCGCTGCGTGGCATCCTGAACGCTGGCTACAGGCGCGGGGGCGTGGCTTCGCTCTGCGTCAAGGCTGGCGGCGACTTCACTCTTGTGGACTTCCCGGTCTTCAGTTTGAAGGCCCTGGCTGGCATCGGTGAGTTGCCCGACACCGTGGCCGATAGGAGCATTCGCATATCTTTGAAGCGCCGCGCCCCGACCGAACGGGTGGAGCGTTTTCGCCTGCGAGACGCACAGGCCCAGGCCGCGCCCATTCGGGAGCGTCTGGAGCGGTGGGCTAACATTGCGGTTGCCAAGCTTGCAGATGCCCGCCCCACCATACCCGATGAGCTGTCAGACCGCCAGGCGGACGTATGGGAACCCCTACTAGCCATTGCGGACCTGGCGGGCGGCCAGTGGCCCGCACGGGCGCGGGAGGCTGCCCTGGTGCTGTCAGCATCCGTTGTGGAAAATGGCTATTCGTTTGGGGTGCGGTTACTCCATGATATTCGAGAGGTGCTAGGCGATAGGACTTGTCCTATCCCCACCAGCGAGCTGCTGGAGGGACTGGTGGCCCTGGAAGAAGCCCCCTGGGGCGACCTGAAGGGCAAGGCGCTGGACGCCCGGCGGCTTTCGCGCATCCTGAAGCCTTACGGTATCAAGCCAAAGGTTTTCCGCACGGGGGCCACCACTCCGAGGGGGTATGAGTCCGCCGACTTCGAGGACGCTTGGGCAAGATACTGCGCGTGTACACCTGGAATAAGCGCAACAAGCGCAACAAGCGCAACAAAATCAGCCGCCAGATTGAATCTGGGCACTGAAAGTGTTGCGGATGTTGCGGCTGTTGCGGATGCTGGGGGGATACACGCACACGCCGCTAATGGGGTGGTGGTCTGACATGGACGCCGCTACCGTGCTCTTGCGATTGACAGCCCTGGGCGTATCGGTCACACAACGGCCTAACGGCAACCTGTACCTTGCGCCTGCGAGCATGATACCGCCCGACCTGTTGGAGGCCGTGAAGCAGCACAAGCCCACAATCATCGCGCGCCTGCGCTACCGCCAGAAGTATCAAGGCGACGGTCCGCCTGGGGACGCGGAGTTGTGCGAGATAGAGGACAGGGTGTACTCCAATGGCTACGTTCTCCTGTGGAGCCACGCGCTCCAGGACTCTATTGCCTTCTACGCCGACGAAAGCGACAAGGCCCAGATACCGCCGGGCTTCACGCCCTACAGTCTGGCGGAGCTTGAACGGCTTTTCGGCAGCGAGTCCACCATGTCAGCGGATGGGCTGCGGCTCATTCACCAGGCGAAGAAGCTGGGCGGCCACGTTGTGAAGTGTGAGGACGAGCCATGCCGGTGAGACGGTGGCGCGAATGTCCAGGGTGTCATGCGGTGGTGGCGGGGGGCCAACTCCGCCCCGTTCGCTACGGCGCGCACTGGAGCAGCCACGGCCTGGACAAGCGCCGGTGTCCCACTGATGCCGTGGTGCGCTGCCAGTGGTGTGCGGGAGGAGAGACGCCGTGAAGTATCTCGACCTGGTGAACGCAGTACAACAGATACTCTCCGGCTACACCATGACCTTGACGTTGCGCCAGGTCTACTACCGGCTGGTGGTAGCGGGGCTGATAGCCAACACCCGAAGCGAATATACTCAATTGTCTAGCCAACTGGTGAAGGCGCGGGAGGAAGGCGATGTTGACGGGAGCCGAATTGTTGACCGCAGCCGCGGGATAGAGGATATGTCATTCGATAGCCCAGAGTCGTTTATTGAGGCCTGCGAGGCCGCGCTAGAGCGGCAATACGTGAGGCGCTTCTGGGACAGCCAGCCCGTCTATTGTGAGGTGTGGGTAGATAAGGACGCCCTAAGCCAGGTGCTGGCCCAAGCGGTCTATCCATTCAATACCATAGTAGCGCCTTCACGCGGCTACAGTTCATACAGTTACTTGAGCGCTGCCGCCGGCAGGATAAACCGGCATGGCAGTGGAGGCAAGCGGGCTGTGATATTTTATTTCACAGACCATGACCCAAGCGGCCTGGATATGAGCCGGGACCTGCAGGATAGACTAGCCAAGTATTGCAGTGGCGAGGTTGAAGTCCGCCGGGTAGCACTGACTTACGAGCAGGTGAAGCACTACAACCTGGTCCCGAACCCGGTAAAGCTGGCCGACCTTCGCAGCAACGGCTATGTCAAGCAATACGGCGAGCAGTGTTGGGAGCTGGACGCGATTGAACCGACCGAGCTGATAAGGCTATGCGGCCTGGCCGTTGAGGCCCTGATAACGGACCGTGGCGCATGGCTAGCCATTAAGGAACAGGACAAGGCGGACCGCCAAGCACTGCTAGAGCAGATGGGCGTTGCACGGCGGGCGCTGGGCTTGCCCAATGATGGAGGTGCATGATGAGCGTTCGACGCTGGCGGCGCTGTCCATCGTGCCATGCGGTCTTGGCGGGCGGCCAGTTCAGGCCTGTTAGGTTTGGTGCCCACTGGAGCAGCCACGGCATGGACTGGCGGGTGTGTCCGAAGTGCGGGCACAAGGCCAGCACGCGGGACTTTGCGCTAGTGCGTGGAGGTGAGCCATGAATGGCGCCCCCCCAACAGCCCTGCGCCGTCCTAATCCCCACGACGGCGGGGGAACGGGCCGGGCATTGAAAAGCACAGCGGACGGCGGTGGCGGTGGCAGCGGTCAAGGCCGTGGTGGTTCACGCCCTGGCGCTGGCCGAAAGCCTTTGCCAGTCAACAAGCTCGCGAGGCCAGACTTGGCAAACCGGCGACCTCTGAGAAGGCCCAGGCCGGAGCACTAGCATGGCGTAGCGGTGGGGGTGGATTGGTAGGAAGACACGATGCTATCAAAGTGAGGGCGTGTGGCTTAACTCCCCGCCGTTTGCAGTATGAGAACCTGGTGTTGGCTATGGTTGAAAAACAAAAGGGGGATTGGTGTCCTCCCTTTGACTTCCTTTCCCTTTTCTCTTACATTGTCCTCATGGCTACCTCACGCTTACCAGGTAATCCTAACTGGGTCCCTGGCATGCCCGCTCCTTCTACCTCTTGGCTCCCTGGCTTCTCTGGTAATCCAGATACCCCTCCTCTAACTTCTCAGGAACTCCAACAGTTCCTTGATCTATTGGCCGATGCTCATTCCGTCTCCTCCGCCGCTAGAGAACTCCATCGCCATCGCGATGCCTTCTATGAACATCGCTCCTCTAACCCAGACTTCGCTAGAGCTTGGGACGCCGCTATTGAAGCACGCGGCGACTGGTATGAAGACCGTCTTAGAGGTAGAGCTTCCGGCGAGGAGAAGGGCGATACTCTGGCCGACATCATAGGTCTCAAAATGACAGGTCGTTTCATCGAACCACAGTACCGTGACAAAGCTATCCAGGTGAATATCGCCATCAGCGCACGTCCGTACGCAAACCTTAGTATGGAGGAGCTGACCCGACGATTGGCTGAAGCTGAAGCCGCAGCGTTGAAGGCAGAGGCAGAGGCTAGGACCATCGAGGTGAAGGCTCTACCAGAGCCTAGCCAGGATACGGCGACAGATGTCACAGTTGACACAAACAAGAAGAGGGGAAGCCCCTGGTGACTGCCAGCGCCCCTGACCGCGAGGTGCCTACCCCGCCACCACTGGCGGCCGTTTCTGCTAGTATCCCCGGCTTCCCCGTTCTAGCGCACTCACACGCTGCTCCAGGTCCGACAGGCCGCTGCCCAGGCCGCTGCCCAAGTAACGCCCGCCGACCTTGTACTCCAAATCGCTCACGCGTGACTCCAACGAGCCAAACGAGCCACCGGAAAAGCGGCCTGTCCCGGTAGACCGGTTCAGGGCACTCACGCTCGACTCTAGCTCTGACACGCGGGACTCCAGGCCCGTAGCCGGATTGTAGGGAAGGATGCTTCTGACTGTCCCGATCTTCCCTTCTAACGCGCTCACGCGAGCCTCCATCCAGGCCCCCAGTGTGAAAACCCCGACTGCCGCCACGACCGCCAGTGCCACCATTGCCACACGCATCCGCATTAGACTCCCCCCTTTCGCGTCCACGGCGCAGCGCCCCTTTGGGGTGAGCTACGTTTGACTAGGCCACGGTCAGTACGCAACTGCCATGCTGTATGCCATCCTCTCAAACTGCGCTCCGTATGTATTCCAAGTGCTATCCCACGTAACGGCCTCTACGCTGAACCCCCTGCCTCCTTGCACAGTGACCAGCTCTAAGCCTCGCAGCTTCTGGCCAGAGCTGCTAGTAACCATGAAGGCTATGGCGTAGGCCGGCAAACCGCCGGGCAATATGAAACTTGTTCGTGACTGCTCTTGGAACGTTGCCGAAACGGAACGCCACCAAGAGACTCTCCCGGCCACGTAGGAGGCAAGAGTGAATCCTGGCTTAGACTCGGCTAAGATAAAAACAGCTACTTCACCGTTCGGGGACCCTATCATCACACTTGATTTGTTGGTATCGTCAACCGTCCATCCCGAGATCACCTGGATGGAGTACCTCCACATAGAGTTGGTGTACCAGAGCGTGCTGGGCGTTGGCGTAGGTGTAGGAGTGGCTGTAGGCGTGGGTACTGGCGTAGAATAATATCCTACGTTAGCAGCGGTGAGATATTGTGGGTAAGTGACTTTCCCTTCTCGATAAGCCGCTTCCCACTCGTCTCGATAGTTGGCAGGAGTAGCCGCAGGCACAGGTGTCGGCGTAGGCGCAGGTGTGGGCGTCGCAGTCGGAGCGGGAACGGGAGTAGGCGTAGGTGTGGCTGTTGGCACCGGCGTCGGAGTGGGAGTGTTGGTCGGCGGGATTGTTGGCGTGTTAGTGGGAGTCGGAGCTGGCGTCGGCGTAGGGGCAACAGTAGGGGTTGGAGTTGGGGTTGGAGAGACCTCTGCGGCCCGCGTCATGGTGGCCTGCACCGCAGCGGCAACGGTAGCCTGCACGTCGGGAGTGGGCGTCGCTGGACTGGGTTGGGGGATGGTGGTTGCACTGGTGCAACCTACAAGGATGGTCAGCAGGCAGACCAAAGCGAGAACTATGCAGCGCCAGGACAGCCTTACCTGTACCATTCAGCGACACCTCCATGTCCAGAGCAGGTTCCGCTGCGAGTCTTGCTATAGCTGTAAGTCCCATCCTTGCATCGCGCGGTAGGGCCCGCTGGGGGTGAAAGGGTTGGGGTCGGCGGTAGGGGTGTTGGAGTCACAATGCCCGTGCCGCTGGAATCCAACACAACTCTGAAGGGGCACATAGTAAACATCTGCAAGAGCGTTGCCCATTCCGTCTGCGTCGCCGATAGCCCCCACGCCGCCTTGATGGATACCCAGTCAACGGCATAGGTGCACCAGTACTCTTGGCGAGGAGGCTTCCACGATTCCGGTCCCGATGAGCCTTTTGAGCGGTTCGCTGACGCGGAGACCGCTATCAGGTGGTCAGGGTAGGACAGGTCGTTTGCGTATGCCCTCTTATGGGAGGAGTCCCAAGCATATCCCCCAGAGATGTAGGCGTTCTTTAAAGGCACCATGTGGTCAATATCAAGTGCGGACGGGTCCGTGAACACATTGCCTGTGTAGGGGTCCACCCAGCGGCCCAACGACACCTGACATTGACCGCCTGATACGAAGGTCACGGGGACAAGAGATTCCGCGATAAGCACCTCCTGGCGCGTATCCTGGCAGTCGCCGTCGGCGTCTATCCAATCGGACCATGCACTACGGTCATAGGCAGGGATGGAGGGGCTTGGTGCCATTATCGCAAGACCCGGGAGAGTTCGGGCAGACAAGGGTGTCGGAGTCGGCTCCCGTGTCGCCGTGGCCGTCGGTATTCGGGTTAGGGTAGGTGTTGGGACCGGCCTGGGAGTGGGAGCCAAGGTTGCGGTTGCAGTTGGTGTCGGGACTGGCGTGGGTATCGGTTCCGGTGTCGCCATGGAGCTGACTATTGGCACCGGCGTGGGCGTTGCGGTAGGCAGTGGGGTAGGAGTGGGCCTTGGCGTCGGCGTAGGGACCGGGGTAGGAGTAGCGGTCGGGGTGGGAGTAGGTGTCGGGACGGGCGGCGGCGTAAGAGTAGGGGTAGGAGTGGAAACAGGCGTGGCGGTGGGAACAGGCGTGGCGGTCGGCGTGGGACCGCCGCTCGTCAGCCTGGGTGTGTTCGTGGACGTGGCCGCTGGGCCACAGGCGGTCAAGACAAAAGCCAGTGCCAGGACAACGAGAGAAAGGGCAAGAGACGCCAGTCCTCGCATAGAAAGCCCCCTCGTGGCGGAGGTACGGTTCCTGTCACAGAGTCCGTAACCCACGCTAGGGCCACTCGGGGGCGCGACAACCACACCCCTCGCTCCAAGCATGGGCAAGGCCGGACTCTGTGACAGGTTCACTCTACACGCCAGTCAGTCTGAGCGCAAGGGCTGTCTGTCGGGTTGGCGCCAGAGTATGGTCAAGCTGTCCAGCAAGAGGAGACTTGCTTACGCGCGGCTCACGTTCAAGACGTAGCTGGCAAATCCGCGACAATTCCGCGACAAACTCCCCACAACGCCTTACCACGGGACATCACGCCAGATACCAAACAGGCCCGCACCGTCCTAACAGAATGTTCTACAATCGTATCTAATAACACAGAACAACACAGCGGGCACACAACTTTTAATCCGGGTGTCCAGGGTTCGAGCCCCTGACGGCCCACCAAACACCATATCTGGACTTGACAATAAGGAACGCCCGTGGTCGCTGTCACGGGCGTTTTGCTAACATTTTGCTAACGGACGCCTTCTGACATCAGCTTTGCGAAAGCTTGCGCTGCCTGCTGCTGGAGGCCCGCCGCGACGTGGCCATAGACCTGCATGGTGAAGGCCGCCGATGCATGGCCCAGGCGCTCCTGGACTACCCTGGGATGGGCGCCGGCCCTGATAAGGCCGGAGGCGTGGGCGTGGCGCAGGTCATGGAGCCGGAGGCCAGGATAGCCGGCCTTTCGCGCCAGCTTCTCCCAGTTGTGGGTAAGGACCGAGGGGTCAAGCGGCCCGCCTAGAGGCCCTGGAAACACCAGGCCATGCTCCTG
>JAUYDU010000037.1 GCA_030691665.1 Chloroflexota bacterium | reverse complement strand
TGAGCGAGGCATCCAGGTGAGCATGGATGGGAAGGGCCGCTGCATGGACAACGTGTTTGTGGAGAGGCTGTGGAGGAGCGTGAAGTACGAGGAGGTGTACCTGAAGGCCTATCAGAACGTGCCAGAGGCCAGGATGGGCATCGGCGCCTACATGCGCTTCTACAACGAGGAGCGGCCCCACCAGGCGTTGGGGTACCGGACGCCGAGGGAGGTGTTCGAGGAGGGGCGTGTCAGCCCCAAGATCAGCGGCCTAGAGGACCAGGAAGGAGGCAGGACAGCCGACCAGCGAGTGGTATCATTGCCAGAGGTGGGCAGACCCCAGGAAACGGCGGGAGTCTCTCTTATTCTGGCCCCATCCTTGTCCAAACAACGGGGTCCACTTCACCGAGCCAGGCGTCAAATCCGCCTAGGTCACGAACCGTCGCAGAAAGGCAGACGACTTGTGGGCTCGGTTGTAGGCGCTTGATCCGTGTCAGAAGCAATTCCAAGAGAGGTCCTCTGTCCGTATCACGGACGAGCTGGGCTTCGTCAACCACCACCACCTGACAGTCGGAGATAATGCCTGGAGCCTGTGCCAGCAACTGCGCGAGCTTCTCGTAAACGATGACGGCGATCCCAAAGTCGCCTCTTCGAATGTCCGCGTCAAACTCTGCATGATCGCCAGACGACTCCACTACAGAGATCCCCAGCTCTCGATATGCCTCCGAGAACTCAAGGTACTTTTCGTCGGCCAACGCCTTGAACGGAACCAGATAGATTGCTCGGTGAAGGCTGCTGGCTGCTCTGACAGCAAGCAGCCTTCTCCGATGAGCGTCTTTCCACTTGAGGTAGGCGCCACTATGATGACGCTTCGGCCCTGCTGCAACGGCGTGTTCGTGAATGCTTGCGTCTGTATCCCTGTGAGTTCCTCAATCCCTCTTCGACGCCAAGCTTCGATGAATTCCGGCGCGATGCCCAGTTGGGTCAACTCTCCGATATTCACGAGGGACCTCCTCACTTCTGGATGTTCTGTAGCGCCGTGACTCCGCGTCGCAATGATAACATGACGATTCGAGCCTGCTGAACTCCACGCTGCGGACCCCGGCTGCTCTCGACCGGCGCATTGTGGGGGGTTGCACTTTCCAGCGGAATGTGCAGTGTCACATTGCCGTACGCACGGGCAGCAGAGCAAGGTCGAATCTCCCCTGGCCTCTCGTTTTCACCGCCTGGTGCGGGGCAACGGCTGATACTACGAGGCAGCAAGAGGAGATGTCACGCACACCGCACACGGCCGCGTCACCGGTGCACGTGGCCCTTTCCAGCGGTTCTGGCAAGCCTGCGGGTGCAACACGGCCTGCAAGCGCATTAGGGCAGGATGCCAGCCTTTACGGGCGCGCCGCCACCCTGCGCCTCAAACCGCTGGCGCCAGTCCTCTGCGTTGTCCTGAGGCTGGAAGCCGACCACCCGTCTGGCGTGCTCGATGTCCCAGATGCGCCACTTGTTATTCGAGACGGCGAAGAAGACGTCGAACTTGAGGCTCGAAGGGGCGTCTATGCAACGCTTGGCGAGCTGGGCCACGTCCCGCTGGCTGCACCAGATGGCGAAGTGGCGCACGCTGGATAGTGGCTTGTCCTGCGTATTGACCGCCCCGATACGCAGGCACACCACCGAGATGCCATAGCGGTCGGAGTAGCAGCGGCCCAAGTCCTCGCCCCAGGCCTTGGCCGCAGCGTACAGGCCCCAGGGCCGGACCGGCCAGTCCTTAGTTATGAGCGGGTAGTTAGCCGGCACCTCGTTGTATCGTCCTTCCACGATGGCCGAGTACGGGAAGTCGCCCTCGTGGTTCCAGACCACCTGGCATGTGCTCGCGAACACAATGCGCTTCACGCCGGCCAGGCGTGATGCCTCGAACACGTTGTAGGTGCCGATGATGTTGTTCCTGAGCACGCTCTCCCACGGCGCGTGGCCACTGGGGTCGGCGGCCATGTGCACCACCACCTCCTGGCCCTCGACGGCCCCCCGAACCGTGGTCATCTCAGAGATGTCCCCAATGGTTACCGCTCGGCCCGCAGCCTGCTTGGTGTCCAGGCCGCTCAACTTGTACCTGCGTGGCTCCAACTCCAGGGTCCTCCAGATGGCGCTTCCAATCCTGCCGGCGGCACCGGTGATAAGCACTTTCGTGGCTGGCATAGCTTTCTTCTTCTCCTCGCGATGGCCCCGTTAGCCTGAAGCGTAGTATACGCGTCGGGCTGGCGTCCGCGGAGGCTGCTAGCCCTGCAAGCAGAGGCGCGGCGGAAGCTGGCGGTGTTCGCAAGAATGACTGCGGCTTCCGCCGGCGCCGGTGGGCGCACAACAAGGCACCTGGTACCATCGCCGACCGCTTTCGATGACAACCAGGCGGGATTCCGCAAAACGTTTCACAAACGCCCAAGGTATTGACAAAACTGTATGCCGTATGGATACTTGGTGTGGCTCACTGTGGTGGGTTCGTAAACTGGCTGCGTTTGTCGTAAACGCCTGGCCTACCAGTGTCCCCCGGCAGCGGCAAGGCGTTCCACGTGGCGATTATGCCGCTGGCGTTGAGCAGCCTGTTTCAGGGCAGCAACCGCCTGAGTGAGAAGAAATCACCCGGGCCTTAACCCTCACACTCTGCAAGGGAGGCAGGACGTGCGGCGGTTCCTGGTGAGGCGTTTCGTTTTCCTGCTGATTACCCTGTGGCTGGTGTCCATCCTTGTGTTCGCCCTGTCCCGCGCCTCGGGCGACCCTCGCCTCCTGTACGTCGACCCTTATACCACGCAGCAGGACTTTGCGGCGATGGGGAGGCAGATGGGGCTGGACAGGCCGTTGGCCGTCCAGTACCTCATGTGGGTAGGGCGCGTGCTGCGCGGCGACCTGGGCAGGTCGCTGCGGGAAGCCCGGCCCGTCCGCGAAGCCATCCTGGAACGCGTGCCCACCACCTTCCAACTCGCGGGCCTTGGGTGGCTCTTCATCATGCTGTCTGGCATACCCCTGGGTGTGCTAGCAGCGGTCAAGCGAGGGACCACCATTGACTACATCGCGCGGATGCTGGTCACCTGCGGCCAGTCGCTGCCCCAGTTCTGGCTCGGCATCGTCCTCATCCTCCTCTTCTCGGTGACCCTCGGCTGGCTGCCCAGCGGTCGAAAGGAAGGAGGGCCGTCCCACTATGTCCTTCCCCTTCTGGTCATAGGGCCGTTCACCGCGGCGGGGACGCTCAGGCTTGTCCGCGCCGCCATGATCCAAGCGTTGGACTCGGAGTACATCAAGTTTGCCAGGGCAAAGGGTGTGCGGCCGTCCATCGTCGTGTGGAAGCACGCCCTGAGGAACGCCATCATCACGCCGCTGACGTACTCCGCCCTCATCCTGGCCCACCTCCTGACCGGCACCGTGCTGGTGGAGACGGTTTTCGCCTGGCCTGGGTTGGGCCGCTTGGCCATCATAGCCGTGAACCAGAACGACTTCCCGCTGCTCACCGGCATCGTCCTCTTCTTCGCGACCATATTCCTGGTCATCAACTTCGTCGTGGACATCGTCTACGCCTACGTGGACCCCAGAATCCGGTACATGTGAGGAGGGTCGAAGTGGAAGGTTGCGCGACGTTGGGCAGTGCGGCCAGACGTCCCACCAGCGTCCTAGCGAGATGGTACAGGTTCACACTACGCTGGCCCGTGTTCCCAGGCTTCGTCCTGTCGCTGCTGGTGCTGGTGGGCATCTTCGCGCCGTGGATTGCGCCTCACAGCCCCACCCAGGCCTCGCTCCTGGACCGGATCACCCCGCCGGCCTGGTACGCCGAAGGCTCCAGCAAGTACATCCTCGGTGCAGACCACCAGGGACGGGACGTGTTGAGCAGGCTGGTGTATGGGGCACGCATCACATTGCTGGTGGCCAGCACGGTGATTGTGGCCGCGGGCGTCCTGGGTATGACGCTGGGGATGCTGGCCGGGTACATCGGCGGGATAGTGGACGAACTCATCATGCGCGGCGTGGACGTGATCCTGACGCTGCCCTTGCTACTGGTGGCGCTGGTCTTCGTCATCGCCTTCGGGCAGAGCATCTTTCTCCTGGTCGGCCTCCTGGCGGTCTTTTCGTGGGGCAACTTCGCCCGCCAGGTGCGTGGCGAGGTCCTTCAGCTACGTACCATGGACTACGTGGCCCTCTCCAAGGTGGCTGGCGCACCTACCATGTGGACCATCTACAAGCACATCCTGCCCGGCGTGACCAGCACCGTGACGATCGTCGCCTCCGTCGCGGCAGGGGGAGTCATCATGACGGAGGCGACGCTGAGCTTCTTGGGCGCGGGAGTCCCGCCACCGACTCCCTCGTGGGGTTCAATGGTGTCGGAAGGGCGACTCTACCTGACCAGCGCCTGGTGGATAGCCTTCTTCCCGGGGCTTGCCATCTTCCTAGTGGTGATGTCGCTCTTCTTCTTCGCCGACTGGGTCCGCGACCGGCTGGACCCGCGGCTGCGCCAGCTTATGTAGGAAAGGAACGCGATGCCAGAGCGCTTACGAGTGGTCCACTACCTGAACCAGTTCTTTGGAGGAATGGGAGGTGAGGCAGAGGCCAACCGTGCCATCGAGGTGAGAGGGGGAGCCGTCGGTGCCAGCAGGGGCATGCAGCAGACGCTGGGGACGCAGGCAACTATCGTCGCCACTATCATCGCCGGCGACAACTACTTTAATGAGGAGAAACAGAAGTCCGTAGCCGTGGTAAGGGAAGCGCTCAAGACGTACGCGCCCGGCTTGGTAGTGGCAGGTCCCGCCTTCAACGCGGGCCGCTACGGCCTGGCCTGTGGCGAGGTCTGCCGGCTGGCCCAGGAGATGGGCATCCCCGCCGTCACGGCCATGTACCCAGAGAACCCCGGCGTCCTCACCTACCGCAAGGAGGTGGTCATCCTCTCCACTGGAGAGAGCCCTTCCGGGATGTCAGAGGCCCTCCGCGGCCTGGCCCGTCTGGGCCTGAAGCTGGCGCAACGGGAGGAGCTTGGCCCTGCGGATGTGGAGGGCTACATACCTCGCGGGATACGCAGGCCGGGCCTGAGGGACAAGCCCGGCGCGAGACGCGCCGTGGAGATGGTGCTCAAGAAGGTGATGGGCGAGCCCTTCGTGACGGAGCTGCCTGTGGAGATGCCGGAGGAGGTCACGCCCGCCGCGCCGGTCCGCGACGTGTCGAAGGCGCTCGTGGCGCTCGTCACCAGCGGCGGCCTGGTGCCCCGCGGCAACCCCGACCATCTGCCCGGCGGGCCCGCCGACCACTGGTACAGGTATTCCATTCAGGGGCTCCAGACCATGAGTCCTGAGGCCTGGGAGTGCGTCCACGTCGGCTTCCATACCGGCATCGTGAACCAGAACCCCAACTACGTGGTCCCGCTGAACATTATGCGCCGGCTGGAAGACAGCGGAGAGATTGGCAACATCTACCCCTGGTACCTGTCTACGGCAGGCCGGGGCACGCCCGTGGGCGCCGCAAAGCGCATGGGGCAGGAGATGGCCAGCGAACTGAAAGAGGCGCGCGTCGGCGCTGTCATCCTCGTGGCGACCTGAGGGACCTGCAATCGTTGCGGCGCAACGATAGCTAAAGAGATCGAGCGAGCGGGCATCCCGGTCGCCGTGCTCTCGGCGCTGTACAGCCTGGCCCTCACTACTGGCGCCCCGCGCGTGGTGAAGGGGGCGCGGATCGAGCACGTCTGCGGCAACCCTCGGCTCAGCCCGGAGAAGGACATGGAGTTCGGCGCGCGGCTCCTTCACGCGGCTCTCAAGGCGCTACAGACGCCCGTCCGCGGGCCGACCCTCTTCGACCCCGAGGAAGTTGCTGCCAAGGAGGTCAGTCATGCGTCTTGAACTGGGCACCTTCCCTGTGAAGGATGTGGCCTTCGGGAGGTGCACTCAGTACAGGGACGGGCTGCTGGAGGTGGACCGCGCGGGGCTACTCGCGGCCTTGCGAAGCGACACACGGCTTGCCGGCGTGGACCTTGTGCTGGCGCGGCCCGGCGAGTCAGTGCGCATCACGGCGCTGCGCGACATCATCGAGCCGCGGACGAAGGTGCGAGGGACCGGCACCGTCTACCCTGGCGTCTGCGGAAGGCCGGTCAACACGGTCGGCACGGGCCGTACACACTGCCTGTCTGGCGTGGGGGTGGTAGAGGTAGCCGCTGTCCGCCCGCACGAAGGGCTGACGGGAAACGCGTGGGCCTACATGGACATGAGCGGCCCGGGCGCGGAGTCTATCCCAGAGGCCGCGCTCATCAACCTCTGTGTGGTCATGCAGGTGGACAGTAGCCTGCACGTCGAGGACCAGAACGCGGCGGTCCACTCCGCCGCCCTGCTGGTGGCGGACCGGCTGGCCGAGGCGGTGCGCGACGCGGAGCCACCAGAGATGGAGACCTTCGAGCTCAGCAACGTGGACCCCTCCCTGCCCAAGATAGCCTACATCATGTGCCTGGGCTCGCCAGAGCACTACTCCGGCAGCCTCACGGCCTTCGGTACCGCCATCTACGGGCTCACGCGCCTCACGCCCCCGTGGGTGCTGCATCCCAACGAGCTCCTAGACGGCGCCATCAACTCTCGGGCGTCGTGGACGCACGTCAACAACCCTGTCGTCCTGGAGCTGTACCGCAGCCACGGCAAGAGCCTCTGCTTCGTTGGGTGCGTCGCCATCAGGACCCGGTGGAGTTCCCAGGCGGAGAAGGACGTGACCTCGCGCCAGGCGGCCAAAATGGCGAAGATGTTGGGCGCCGACGGCGCCATAATCACGTGGGACTCTGGCGGCAACGACTTCATGGAGGTCATCCGCACGGTCCAGGCGTGCGAGCAGATAGGTGTCAAGGCCGTGCTTATGACCTTGGAGGAGAGCCCCGACTCGGGCGGCCCCCCGCTCCTGGAGCCGCTGCCCGAGGCCGACGCCATCATCAGCACGGGCGTGGGCGGCGCCAACACCGCCGTCAGCGCCATGATGGGGCGCGGCGACATGCTGCCCCCGGTTCAGAAGGTCATCGGCATTAGCGAGCTACCTCTGACCGACGACCCGCACGCCGCCCGCGTCACCGTACCTGCCAGCGGTCCCGTCCCCGCCAGCCGTGGCTCCGACCGGTACGGATTCTTCAGGCGGAGCGGGTTCTCTTACTGACCGTGGCCTCTTTGCCATCTCACCAACATAAGCAT
>JAUYDU010000552.1 GCA_030691665.1 Chloroflexota bacterium | reverse complement strand
GGGCCCAGGGCGAGGGGCGAGTGACCGTGTGGACGGCCCAGGACCTCGGCATCGACGAGGAGATGATCGGCCTCACGGGGTCGCCCACCATTGTGAGCGGGGTGGAGCAGGCAGCCGCCGTCCAGCGGAAGCGCGAGTTCCTGCGGGGCACGCCCCAGGAGGAGGCCCAGGCCCTCGTCGAGCGGGTGCGGAGCTACCTGTAGCGGCCGGCCGCCTGGGTGATTGGTTCACGGTTGGTGGGTTCTGAATCGACACTGCGGGATAAATCCCGCAGCTTGTGAGGTCGAATCTATGAAGCTGCGGGTTTCAACCCGCAGGGACATGTTTCAGCCTTGCCAGACCGCTACCCGCCGGATTCTAACCAGCGGCCCGCCCGCGCCGCTGGCGGGCTTGCCCCGAGGGCAAGTTGCTGGTATAAAGGATGAGAGGAGGCCAAAGGTCATGGCCATGCCAGCAGACGCAGAGTTCCAGCGCCCGTCCACTCACTTCCCCGATGCCCTCAGGATCGGCGTCTTGGCCGGCGTCGAGGGCGATGAGCTGCGGCTCGAGGCTCACTTCATGCACTGCGAGGTCTGCCGCGAGCCAGCGTTGCGCCTTCTGCGCCAGATGGGAGCCGGGCGTCAGTTAGAGGTCCTGAGGCAAACCGTGCCTTGCGCCCGCGCTCGCAACGCCCTGTTCCGCTACTTCGAGCAGGGCCGAGAGCTGGCGCAGGCCGAGATCGACCACCTCAACGCCTGCGAAGGCTGCTCCGATCACTTCCTGGAGCCGGCCAAGTCCGCCCGCCACAACGAGATGGAGGACGACATCCCCGCCCTGGACTAGGCCCCGCACCTTTTTGCCCTCGGAGACTCATCCAGGCAAAGCCCGAATCGGCCAGATGGATCGTCTCTCTTTTTACGGAGCGGGGGTGCTTCGGCACCCTGGAGGGTTAGTCTCTTCCGGCATTATCTCCTCGACAAGCTCATTCGGCTCGATCCATGCCTTCACTTTTACCTGGCAAAGATCATCGATGCCTTGATCCTTCCAGAAGGACAGTTTGAACCCGCGATCCTTCTTTTTCCGCCAATCATCAACCGAAGTGACCTTAAGGGGGATAACGAAGTATTGGTCCACCTCTTGGATATAACTGATGGCTATCCCTTTTTCTTCATCACAATACTTAATCTCCCCAAGTTTAGCTTCCTGGCAACTTAAGAAGCTCTCTGGTAAGGGGATTCTTTCGACTTCTTCGCTGCCACAAGCTGTCAAGAGAATCAGGAACCCAGCGATAAAGATAGCCAGGACTATGGAAAGTCTCATTTCCCCTCTCCCATCAAAGCTCCGCTGCTGTGGGCGAGCTGCCGTCGGCGCGAGGCTTGGCTCCGGCGTACGCCTCTCCTATAGGCCATACCCGTCATAGCGGTTTCGGGCCATGTTGTCAACCATCGCGAGTTCCATAGGCGAGCAGAGCCGTTTCCCACTCCAGCCTTACCTGAGGCTTCCCTTGGGCTGCTGACCCCCGTTGCCAGGACAGCCGACGCGTCGTATGCTGAATGCTGTCCGCCTGTGGCGGAGGCCGGGAGCAGGAGCCGGACCCTTCGACAAGCTCAGGACAAGACGATGAAGATCAACCTGGTGGCCGTGCAGGCCAGGCCAGAGCTGAGCGACTACGCCAGCGCCGACGCCTTCCACGCCAAGATGTCGGGCCTCATGCAGCGGGCGGCGGCCTCCGTGGATTGCCAGCAGCCGACGCTCGTCGCCTTCCCCGAAGCCATCGGCCTCTTCCTGGCCTTCGTCCCCTTCTACTACGACGCCGTGAAGGGATGCCGCACCATCACCCAGGTCATGCTCAAGGTGATCCCCCGCAACCTGGGCAGGCTTCTGGGCACGGCCTGGAAGCACAAGGCCTCGGGGCTGGTAAGAGCGGCGTTCCTGGACACGGCCCTGCGGGCGGAGAAGATGTATGTGGACACCTTCTCCAGCCTGGCCAAGGAGTACGGCGTCTACCTGCTGGGCGGCAGCATGTACACGCCGCCCATCGAGAACGAGCCGAGCAAGGGCGGCCGCCACATCCTGGGCTCCCGCGTCTACAACACGGCCTACCTCTTCTCGCCGCGGGGGCTGATCCTGCGGCGGGTGCCCAAGGTGAACCTGGTGCGACCCCTGGAGACGAGCATCGGCGTCAGCGGCGGGCCCAAGAGTGAGCTCTGCCCCATCGATACGGCCCTGGGGCGCATCGGTACCCTGGTCTGCTACGACGGCTTCCACCACACCCTCGTCGAGCACTACGACGCCCTCGGCGCTCAGATTATCCTCAACCCTTCCTACAACCACGACCCCTGGCATGCCCCCTGGGTGTTCGATCGCCGCCTGACCCAGGAGGAGGAGTGGCTGCGCTACGGCCTGCCCTCCATCATTCAGGGGCGGGAGAACATCCGCTACGGGGTCAACCCGATGATGGTGGGCCGCATCTTCGACCTGGAGGCCGAGGGGCGCTCCAGCATCTCCGTAAATACTGGCCGGCCGGGCGCGTCCCTGGAAGATGCCCTGCTGGCCATCGCCGCCCGGCCCGACGAGGAAGAGATCATCTTCGCCAGCGTGGACATGGCGCCGACAGGCCCGTCTGGGGATGAGCGTCGCCCCGCTGCCCTGGTATGATCGCCAACGCGCGTGAGCAAGCAGCCACCTTCGGCAGGCTCAGGACAGGTACCGGACCCCCTGCGCCTGGCAGCCGCCATAGCTAAGTCCCCGTTCGTCCCTGGTGCCATCTCCCTGGAGCTGTTCTACCTCGAGGTAGCCCTCCTGCGCCGCCGCATCCTCCGTCAGGACCGGCGCCAGGCAGTGGCCGCCGGCAAGGCCCCCAATGCGCCAGCCGAGGCGGTCTACTGCATCGACGGCTATCACGGCGGCGTCACCTTCTGGGACTGGCTGGCCCTGCCCGGCGGCGGCTTCTGGTACGCCTACTGCTGGAACCTGGTGGGGCGCATCCTCCTGGAGCGAGCGGGCGCTCGTCCTTTCGCTTCGCTCAAGGCAAGCCCTGCGCTCCATAGCGTGTTCGACGTGGACGCCCACACCTACGAGCACATGGCCCGCCGCCAGCCGGCCGCCATCGCTCAGTTGCGGAAGGCGGTGGAGGCAGGGACGATAGAGGTGGTCAACGGCACCTACGGCCAGCCCCTCTGCCAGACAGTGAGCGGCGAGGCCATCGTCAGGCACTTCTACTACGGGCTGGCCGCCATCGAGAAGACCCTGGGGGTGCGCGTGGAATCGTTCCTCTCCCAGGAGCCGCTATTCTTCCCCCAGTTGCCGCAGGTCCTGGCCGGCTTCCGCTTTCAGCGAGCGGTACTGCGCACCCACTGGGCGCCCTTCGGCAGCGACCCGGCCGAGGACGCGACGCTGGTGCGCTGGCGGGGCCCGGACGGCTCGGAGATGCCGACCGTTCCCCGCTATCGGTTCACCGACTACTCCTGGAAGAGGCCAGACCACCGGGGCTTGGAGAAGGGCGGCCTGGCCGGCGCCGACCTCGTGCGCTGGGGAGAGGAAGATGTGACCGCCTTCCGCCGCCAGGCCGAGGCGCACGGCATCGGCCAGCCGCTCGTCTCACGAGTGGCCGACTTTCACGTCGTCGATCCGGCTTGCCCGGATGCGCCCCTGGCCAACGCCGTGAGCCTAGCGGGGCAGGGGCTCCGCTTCGTGACGGCCAAGGAGTACTTCGACCTGGCCGAGAACGACGGGCCCGTCGTAACCTACAGCCTCGACCAGATGCCGGCCGCCATCCCCTGGGGCCTGGAGGGCGAGCGGCTGCTGAAAGCGCGGACGGAGGCAGAAGGAAGGCTCCTCGTCGCCGAGAGGCTGGACGCCATAGCGCACGCCTTGGGCGGGCCCAGCGACGAGGCGAAGCTGAACCGGGCCTGGAAGAAGCTCCTTCTGGCCCAGCACCACGACCTCCACGTCTGCGCTCCCTGGCTATCCCGCCGGCACGGCCAGCCGATGGGCGCCGTGGGGCGCGATCTGGCGGTGGCCGCAACGCAGGCCGCCGACGCGGTGGCGGAGACAGCCCTGCGCTATCTGGCCTCGTTGCTCGATACGTCCTCCGTCAAAGGACAGCCGCTGGTCGTCTTCAACCCGTCGCCCTGGCCCCGGCGGGAGTACGTGCAGGCAGCCGGCCGGGTCATCGACCTGCCGCCCCTGGGCTATCGAGTGGTGGACGGGCGGGAGGGAGGCACGGCTCCGGGGGAGACGGACAAACACCCTGTCTATTCCACCGAGGTGCGCCCGGACGGAAGCTTCTGCTTGAAGAAGGATGGGGAGCTAATCCTCGACGGCGGCGGCTACCTGACCGTCTGGAAAGACGGCCGCTGGCACGACTCGCGGCAGTCGGTGGCCTGCGTGCGCCTGGTC
>JAUYDU010000421.1 GCA_030691665.1 Chloroflexota bacterium | reverse complement strand
GATGACCCCCAAGGCGGTGCCGTAGCCCGCCGTGGCCAGGGCGCCGGTGTTGCAGTGGGTGAGGACGGTGGCCCCGTCCGGGATGAGGGCGGCGCCGTGCCGTCCTATAGAGCGATTGGCCTCCACGTCCCGTCGCTGGATGGCCTGCGCCTCTGCCAGGAGCCGCTCAGGGATGGCGCGCCAGTCCTGCTCGGCGCGGGCGATGGCCAGGAGCTGTCTAGCCGCCCACGCCATGTTCACTGCCGTAGGGCGGGCGGCCACGACTTCTCCAGCGGTGCGCTCCAGCGCGGCCAGGTAGCCCTCCCGGTCAGACGCCTCGATGGCGCGGGCGGCCATCGCAACCGCGTAGGCGGCGGCCACGCCCAGGACGGGCGCGCCGCGAACGCGCATCTCCACAATGGCGCGCGCCACTTGGCGGTAGTCGTCCAGTGCCAGGGTGACGCACTCCAACGGCAGCCTGGTCTGGTCCAGCAGGCGCAGCCTGCCGTCAGCCCACTCGATTGCTGAGATCTCGGGCACCATCCCTCCGTACAAAAAGAAAAGCTTCTCTAATGAGAGAAGCCGACTGTTACCAGGGGCCCCCCTCATCTTACGCTCCATCCAGTGGAGCGTCGGAATTGGCACCGCGTCCCGCTTGCGCGGGACCGGATGCCGGGCATCGCCGGGCCGTTCCCTCCGCCGCTCTGGATAAGAGGGGTAATACCATATTCAATTGGCTAGTTAACAATCCTACTATTGCGTAAATAGCTTGTCAAGGCGAATGGCGGTTATCCCGATGACACACCAAGGAGTATAGAACATGACATGCTATAATGTGGCGTCTACTCAAGTGGGGAGGACGTTGATGGCTGACTTGTTTGACGAATATATTGACCAATTCACAAGCAATCTTGGGCCGTATGGCGTAGCACTAAGTTTTCAACGCACAGGGCCTAAACCTATTGCTCCTGGGAGCACGCCACAGGCGGCAGAAGTTGGGACTATTCGGATGAGTGTGGAGCATCTCAAGTCAATGGCGTATGTTTTGGTGCGGCAGATTCGGGACGCGGAGTCACAACTTGGGATTACCATTCCCGTCCCCCACGCGGTGCTAAACCAACTCCGCATTGCGCCAGAGGATTGGGAAAGCTTCTGGCGACGAAAAGAATGATGGGGAATCCCTTGCCGCTCATTCGAGAAGCCAAGCATAGCAATGGGCTTCGATGGACAAAAGAAGCGTTAAGGAGGAGCATAGAACGGGATATTCCCGCAGAAGAACTGTATGTGGCTCTGAATTCCCCCAGGGCCGTACTTCTAAGAAACTCCCCAACCGACGACAGTCCGAGTTGTTTGATTCTTAGCTGGAGCGCAAAGAACAGACCAATACACAGCGTGGTCGCCTATGCCAGGATGTTAGTAATTACTGTTTACGAACCAAGTCTGCCTCAATATGTGAATCCGTACGAGAGGGCATGATGCGATGACTAACGAAAGGTGCAGGTACTGCAATAGCGACATGCGAGCGTCGGATACGACATTTTCAGTCGTGAAGGATGTAGTTGCCTACGTCGTGAGAAGTGTGCCTTGCCTGGAATGCCCGGAATGTGGCGAGGTGGTGTTTACTCAAGAGACGGCACTAAAACTCTCGAAGTTTGCGTCTGGCAAAGTGTATTCATACAGACAACCACTCACCGCCATTGTGTTTCGTTGGGGCGACTCGCTAGAAGAGACCTCAGTGCCAACGAGTAGTCGGACAGAGAACAGGAGTGTCGTCAACCCTGTAGGAACTAATAAGATGCTAGTGCGCTAACATGCCAGGCAAGAAATCGACTAGAATCTCGCTATCCCCTTTATCCTTCGAGGAAGCCATACAACCCTTGTAGCTTCCTCTAGGTATGGGGATTCTTCGGCTGAGGAGTCCGGCAGTACCACATTAGCCGCCACCTGAACCTGAGCGAGCAGCGCTTCCTAGAAGAAGGGGTTCCTGGGCCGAAACCCTATGCCGCCGTTGGCGGTGACGCATGGCCGTCCCCATACCCGATAGGTTCAAGGACCTGCTGCAGAAGAAGGCCTTTGCGCAGGTGGCCACCGTCATGCCGGACGGCAGTCCCCAGGTGACGCCCGTCTGGTCCGACTACGACGGCACGCACATCCGCATCAACTCGGCCAAGGGGCGCCAGATTCCCCCTCCCTCCCGCCTTGTCGAGCGAAAACGGCGGCACACTGTAGCCGCCTGAACCAGAGGTAACTGCCGCAGGGCGACCCCGAAACCGACTCAACACCCCAATCGCTGATTTCGGGTTGATCAGGATGCGGCCTTGCGTGTCCCCACCAGCTCCGCCTTTACGACCAGCCGGTAGTCGTAGTACAAGCGAGGGATGCACGTCACCAGGAAGACCGACGGCTGGCCCGTGTCGTACAGCTTGAGCTGCTCGCCTGGCAGCACCTGGAAGTCGGTAACGCGATAGAGGAAGTCCGTGGCCCCGTTGCTGACGATGACGTACACGTCCTCGCCCTGGCGCAGCAGCTCAGGTATCTTGGGCAGGTCCCGGAACACCGAGCCTTCGCCACGTATCGGGCTCTCCAGATGGCCGAAGTACCAGCCGGTGCCGCGCTCCCCAGGGTTGGGTGT
>JAUYDU010000400.1 GCA_030691665.1 Chloroflexota bacterium | reverse complement strand
GTCACCGAGCACCTGACTGCACCACACGCCCTACTTCGAGGTACACTACCCCCTGCGGGAGCAACCACGGGCACTGCGGAAGGATTTCGTCTTGATGTCGAGGTCTGTGTCGGGCAGCGGTAGACGACACAAATCAGCGTTGCGTTCAATCCGGGATCGGGAGGCTGAGCCAGCACGCAGCGCGGTGGCTCGTGGGAGTTGCGGTCCGAAACAAGGAAAGCCACCGCTAGAGCCCACAGGCTCAGGCAGGTGGCCACCCCCCTTGGCGGGTTTCGCGCTGGTGACGCGATGTGGGGGAAACCATCATCCTACGGCCTGACGTGGGTCCTGTCACGTCCGGAGCTGTCTGCTGTTGCAACTCCCGGACAAAGCTGTATGATTCAAGTGCCGACTGCCGCCGAGTGGATGTGAATCCGAACGGTGCAAGTGGTTCGGCGCCCTAGCCTGGATAGCCTAGGCCATGGCATGAGAAGGCAGGGAGGTGCGGCATGGCAGCCAACGTCAAGCTGGCCGGAACGGTCCTGGTCTGCATTCTCCTGTCGATGTTGCTGGGGTGTGGTGTGCCTACGCCCACAGTGACTCCTTTGCCAAGTCCGACGCCAACAGCTACACCCACGGCCCCATCAGTTCCTATTGCCACGCCCACCGCCATTCCAATGCCAACGCCTACCCGGACACCCACTCCTGTATCCACCGCCACTCCAACGCCAACGCCTACCCGGACACCCACTTCTGTACCCACCGCCACGCCCACCACCACTCCAACACAAACTCCTACCCGGACACCCAGCCCAATACCAACAGCCACGCATACGCCCACACCGGTACCAACTTCGACGCCAACGCCGTTCCCGACGCCGACCCCCACTCCCACACCGACGCCGACTCCCACACCCATTCCTCCGGTGGCGACACTCAGGGTTGTGCAGGTTGCCAGTGCTGACAAGACAACTCAAGTAGGTGTGGGAAGCGACCCGGACCGACTGTACGTCGCATTGCCCTGGGAGGGTCAGTTGAGAGCCTATCGCAAAGGCACGTGGAATCTGGAAGTGACATTACCGTTATCAACAATCTCGTACACCGACCCTATCTACTCTCCGGCCTATCCGTCGCCTCTCCCCATCACGGTTGCCGACGGGCACATCTACGTTTCCAACGACGTGTGGACCTCGCTGAGCAGCGAGTCAGGCGTAGTTGAGGTGTTAGATAGCCGGGACTTCACCGCACCGCCTGTCACTTTGCCCCGCGACCCGGCTCTTCTGCTTGAGCCCTTTGGGCGTTTGGCCGCGGACGCTGACCAGGTCTATATGCTGAATAGGAGTCTTAGGGGCCAAAGCGGTCACCCGCTAGCTGGAGCCATGGGTGTGTGGGTCTGGGACAGGCGGACCAACGCTTCGAAAGGGTTTCTCCAGTTTGAACGCCCCGAACCTGGAACGCCAGGGTTCACGATTGGGTTCAGTGCATATTGCGGGACGGCACTCACTGACGCGTTCTGGAGCATGCCGGGGGCCCTGTTCGCGTTTTTTCCTGAGGGTAAGCTCTGGCGATATGACAAGGCCTCCGGCAAAGCCGCTCGCCTTTCGTGGGAGGGCGCCCAGGCCAGATTCATCGTGCCTGGTGGCGACCGGCTGTATCTCACTCTGGCCCCCACCACAGGTGACCCGATGGTCTGCGAGCAGCGTCGTGAAGTGCTAGTCCTGGCACCTGACGGCACCCCGCTGACGAGTGACCCATGGCATCGCCGCGAACTCCCCGCGACCGCCCTCATCGTGGGGGCCGACGCCAAGCGGTTGTACGTCTTCACTGCGGGAGACAGTAACCTCCGGGAAAGGCAAGACGAGGTGTGGGGCAGCTTGCTCGTGTACGACAGGGCCGACCCCACCCGGCCTCCAGGCCGGCTGGTTCTCGAAAAGGATAGCACATGGCTTCCATCTGGAGCTAGCGGCGTGGCATGGCCGTTCACACCACCGGACATTCTCGTTGACTGGCCCTACGTATACATCAGCTTGCCAGGCCCAAGCTACCAAGAAGCGCCGGTCACAATCAGGGTCCAAACTGGCTGGGAACAGTTCTGGCATGAGGTTGGGGAAGATGTGAGGGACATATGGCTTGAGGCTTTCCAAGAATGGCAGGTGCTCATCAAGAAGCCAGGGGCCTCCAAGACGGATTTCGAGCAACTGGCCGCAAAGTATGCAGACCGACTCCTGCCGCGACTAATAGTGGGTTTTGACCCCAAACAACTCAGCATCTCCACATACTTCTACGACCTACTCCGGAGCCCTACATGGTCCCGGTATGCCGACGGAACCGGGTTCGTCCGTTTGGACTCTGCGGGACGTCCTCTCTACATGCAAGCCGAGCGGGATGCTCGGGCTAGGTACTGCGAGGATGACCGAACATGCAAGGTGCACGCCGAAGCCATAGTGACTGCGAGCAGAGAGTACGCGGATTACAAAGTGAGCCGTACCGAGTTCCTACCTGCCCGGGTGGTCATAGTACAGGTAGATGAAGGCAGCCCAAAGTAGTTTCCTGAACCGCAGTGCTGACAAGGGATGGACGCATCAGCGTCCCGCCGCCTTGACGGGCAGCCCCAAGAGCTCTTCCACCTCCTGGGGCCTGGGATCTGAGGAACGGTAGGTTGCCAAGGGGAACGATGTTTCAGCCTGTCTATGATGGTGCTCAGGTTGATGCTTCCCCCATCCTGATCTGGCTGCACTTTTGTTCATTTTGTTACCAGGCCGTTGGGCCACGGTCCGTCGGGCCCGAGTATGCTACACATGAAAGCCAGTGGTATCATTGCCACAGGTGGGGAGCCCCTGGACAGAGCGGGAGTCTCTCATATGCTGGTCCCGTCATTGTCTAAATAGCGGGGTCCACCTCATCAGGAGGTTTCTGGAGGACGAGAGAAGAGAATACGAGACTCGATTGGCACAAGCTCAGCCGGAAGCAGAAAGGCGCAAAGAAACGGTTCGAGCCGACCCACAGCACGGAGGCAAGATCACCGCCATGACTCTCTCGATTTTTGAGTCCGTGGCGCCACAAAACGCCATTCGTCTGACAAACAAGCTTCTTGCCGAGATCTCTTTTCTTGAGTCCGAGAGCATGAGCCCCAAGCAGATCGTCGATCGGGTGGTTAGCATCTGTGATGCCGATGGAGAATCAGGTTGAAAACCGTTGGCCTAACAACGGCATGCAGCGGACGGCGTTGCGCGCCGCCGCTGATGCCGAGCGTTAGACCCTTAAAAGGGATGCGCGAGAGGTAACATCCATGACCGCTCTGTACCGCGAACAGTACGACCGGATGAAGCGCTGGTACGACAGGTTCGTTGCTCTCGATCAGGGGCGACCCCACGACGTGCCCTCCGACAACTACCTGGACGAGATCTACGCCTTCTTCATGAACTGTTATCACCTCAAGGATTGGATCAAACACGACGGTACGGTTGTCCCAACCGCCCAGCGGGCCGTCGAGCCCTACATCAACTCAAGCCGCCCTCTGAAACTCTGCGCGGATATCTGCAACTCTCTGAAGCATCTTTGCTTAACGTCCAGCCGCAGCGGCGAGAGCCCGGCCTTCGGCAAGAAGCACTTCGGCCTTGCTGTGGGGACGGCACCAACGACTATCAATCTCAAGTATAAGGTAAACACGACCGCTGGACCAATCGACGCTTTCCAATTGGCGACGGAGTGCCGCGACGCTTGGGACACCTTCCTGACCACCAACGGGCTCACGTAGCATGTCGCCTCAAGGGCCACCCACAGTGAGGTCTAACAACGCGCT
>JAUYDU010000387.1 GCA_030691665.1 Chloroflexota bacterium | reverse complement strand
CTATCGGCCGGCTGCTCCCCAGACAACAGTGGGGAGTCTACGAGGAGGCCATCGAGCGCTCCCTGGAGCGAGACTCCAGCAGGCATACCGGCCTCTAGCCGCTCCAGGGCCCGCATCGCGTGGGTTGCTTCTCCACCCCCGCCTAACGGCGGGGGCATGCCTGGCGCTCTCGATGCCCCAGCCTTCTCCGCCATCCGCAGAGGCGGATGCGCCTCTGGCGCAAGGCTGGGGTCGTGAGGAACCTACCCACCAACGGTGCACCGATCACTACCTCGTTCTCGCCTTGACAAAGGCGCCCCCCCTTACCCAATAATGGGGCGAACTGTAGCAGAAAGGAGGGTTTCCCCGTGGAGTTCAAAGAGGTTGTGGGCAGGCGCCGCTCCATTCGCTTTTTTGAGCCTCATCGCCCGGTGGAAAGGGAGAAGATCCAGACCATCCTGGAGGCGGCGCGGCTGGCCTCCTGCGCTGTCAACGCCAACTGGCTGCGCGCCATCGTCGTCGAGAGGGACAAACTGCCGCGCGAGACCCTGGACCAGCTCAAGACCCCCGTCTCGGCGGTAAACCTCGAGCTCGCCCCCGTCCACATCTACTTCTACGGTGACCTCGGTGCTGTGCCCAGGTCGCGGGGGAGCACCCTCAAGGAGCTGGTGGACGTGGGCGCTCTCAACCCCAGCCACGGCTGGAGCCACAAGTTCGTCGATGACTTGGTCTGGCCGATGATCCTGGAGCCCATGATGAGCAGCCCCATCATGCAGACCCAGGCCGTGGCCGCCGATTGCGGCGTGGCCATCTGCCAGGCCCTGCTGGCCGCCGTCGACGAGGGGCTGGGCGCCTGCCTCAGCGCCTTCAGCACCGGCATCGCCAAGCAGGCCCTCGCCGTCCCCGACGACTGGCTGCCCATCTACTGCCTGCTGGTGGGCTACCCTGCCGAGTCCTGGCAGGCCGGCGGCCAGCGGCCCCGGCCCCCCTTCGAGGAGCTGTACTTCGAAGGCAAGTACGGCACCCCCTTCCAGCGCGACCAGAACGTGGTGGAGAGCCTCAAGGCGGCCAACATGATCCAGGCCCCCGCTCCCTTGCCCGGCCGCAGGGAGGAGGTAAGAGAGCTGTCGAGACGCTTTGGCTTGCCGGAGTAGGGCAGCGGCATCATGCAGCTACCCAAGCCCCTCGAACAGTACGACACCGTCCGCACCTGGTTCGACGACTTCAAGAGCCAGTGGGGGGAAAACCCCGACGACGTCTCCGCTCGCCTTGACATCCTGCGCCACTTCTGCCAGTTCGTCGGCAAAGACCCCGATACTATCATCCGCGAGTGCCTGCGCGAGGTGGAGGGACAAACCAAGATCAGCATCAAGGGGCGAAGGTTCTACGACGAGAAGATCCGCGAGTTCCAGGCGTCGGTGGAGGGCGACGCCCGCCACAAGGCCCGCTGGGGCAATACGATCAGAAGCTTCCTGATCCACAACGGCATCTTCCTCCAGTCCGGCGTCCAGCTCTGTTGATCTGTAGCTAGGGACTAGATTTGCCCTCCCATGGCCCGGCCCCCTCGGACGTCGTCCTGCGCACCGTGGGGCTGACCAAGCGCTACGGTCGCCTCCTGGCCGTTGCCGACCTCGACCTGGAGGTTCGCCGCGGGCAGGTCTACGGCTTCCTGGGCCCCAACGGCTCCGGCAAGACCACTACCATCGGCATGATCCTCGGCATACTCCGCCCCAACCGAGGTCACGTGGAGCTATTTGGCCTGGATGCGCGCCAGCACCTCGCCGCCGTCCTGCGGCGAACGGGGGCCGTAATGGAGTCGCCTTCCTTCTACCCTCACCTCTCGGGCAGGGCCAACCTGCGCATCTTCGCCCTCCTCTCCGGCGGCGTCTCCCGCCGTCGCATCGACGAGGTGCTGGACCTCGTCGGACTTCTCGGCCGGGCTGCGAGCAAAGTCCGCACCTATTCCATGGGCATGAGACAGCGACTGGCCCTCGCCGCTGCCCTCATGCACGACCCCGAGTTGGTAGTCCTGGACGAGCCCACCAACGGCCTCGACCCGGCCGGCATGCGCGAGGTGCGGCAGCTTATCCGCAACCTGGGCCAGATGGGCAAGGCGGTATTCGTCTCCAGCCACCTCCTTCACGAGGTCGAGCAGACCTGCACCGACGTCGGCATCCTCAAGCAGGGGCGCCTGCTGGCCCAGCAGCCCGTCAGCGAGCTGTTGCAGCGGGGCCAGGCCCTGGAACTGGAGGTCACCGACGCCGAACGGGCCATGGCGGTGTTGAGAGGCCTGGACTGGGTGGGAGAGCTCACCCGAAACGATAACCGCCTGCTGGTTCAGGTGCCGCCAGAGCGAGCTGTTGACATCAGCCGCGTCCTGGCCGAGCACGGCATCTACCTGGCCGAGCTGCGTCCCCACCACAACACGCTCGAGGAGTTCTTCCTGGAGGTGACCGGCGGAGAGGAGCCCCTGTGATCAGTCTGCTTGCCAGCGAGCTCCTTAAGGTGCGCGGCCGCTGGCTCCCCTGGATCCTGTCCGTCGTTCTGGCCGCGCTCCTCGCTCTCACCATCTTTGGCCCCTACCTCTCGTGGCGGGGCAGCGGAACGCAGTCGCTAGAAGAGTTTGAGCAACAGAGCTTCGTGCTGCCCTGGTCGCTCGCGGCCATCCTGGACACTGTACATGGCGTCGGTGCCATCCTCCTGGCCGTCGTCGCCGCTTCCTTCGTGGGCACCGAGTACGGTTGGGGGACCGTGCGCTCCTGCCTGATCCGCGGCCAAACTCGCCCCCGCTACCTCGCGGCCAAGCTGCTGGGATTGGCTGTCGTGGGCCTGATCTTTCTGGCCGTCGCCTTCGCCCTCGGCCTCATCTTCACGCTCGTCACCACCCGCCTGGCGGAGCGCCCCATCACCCTGGATGTGCCTGCTGGCCCTTCCCCTGCCGAGGTTCCTCTCATGTTTCTGCGCACCGTCTACGCCGTCCTGCCCTACGTCCTCCTGGCCTTCTTCCTGGCGGAGGCATTTCACTCCACCGCCGCCGCCGTTGGGGGTAGCCTCATCTACACCTTCGTCGAAGGCATTCTCCTGGCCGTGCTCGGCGGCATCGGCGGCCGCGCCGCCGACATGCGCCTGCTCTTCATCGGACATCACGTCAACGCCGTCCTCGAGCTCAACCGCATCGGCGTTGGCCCTATCCAGGCCGGCTTCGTCCTGAGACCCCGGCCCGAGGCCGCCGATCTGCTCGATCCCGCTCAGGCAACCCTAGCCCTTGCCCTCTATTGCCTGTTCTTTGTTGGCGCGTCGTTGTGGCTGTTCCAGCGCCGCGACGTGCGAAGCTGAGCCAGCCCCGCCTGCCCGAGGTTCCACTCCCTGACGGCGAACAGAGCCTCCAGGTCGTCTCGCCCAAAGGAAAAGGGGCCGACTCCGGCGTCGGAGTCGGCCCCTGGAGGGGCGCCCCGACGTGTCGGGGCACCCCTACTACGTACCCGAAGGTTACGGTCGCCGCCCGCGCATCAGCACCGCCGTGCCTACGCCGCCCAGCAGCACCACCGCCGCCGCAACGATCAGGACGATGGCCCAAGGGAAGCCCTCGTCCTCTTCCAGCAGACCGGCTCCGCCGGGAGCTGCCGCTGCCGTCGGCGAGGCCGTAGGCGATGCCTTGGGTGTGGCCGTGGGGGAGGCCTTAGGAGTGGCTGTCGCCGTCTTGGTGACCGCCGCTGTCGCCGTCTTGGTGGCCGCCGCTGTCGCCGTGCCGGTCGCCGCCGCTGTCGCTGTGCCGGTCGCCGCCGCCGTGGCCGTCGCCGCCGCCCCGGTGATGCTCACCGCCGCCTGAAGCGTCACCTCTTCGGGGGTGCCGTCGGCGACGCTGGGGCCGTTCCCCTCGGTGTCGCACGCGTCGCCGATGCTGTCCCTGTCGGCGTCAGCGTTGTCCGCGTTGGCCACCTGCGGACAGTTGTCGCCCCGGTTCAGGTAGAGGTCGCCGTCACAATCCGTTAGGCCGCCGGGGCACGACGCCCCTGCCCCCGTCGTGTCGGGGTCGCAGGCGTCGTCGATGCCGTCGTTGTCCTCATCCCCCGTCCCAGGGCCGCTGGCCTTGAACGGGTCGCTGAGGTTGGGCGTAAACGGGCAGGTGTCCATGCCATTGTCGATGCCATCGCCATCAGCGTC
>JAUYDU010000272.1 GCA_030691665.1 Chloroflexota bacterium | reverse complement strand
GTCGAGGTGCCATTGGGCACATTTTTCGGGCCCCTCGAGAGCGGTCGTGAAATCTGTCACACAAGCTCTTGTATATCCAAGGGCATATATTGGCTCACCGTGGCGACGGGCTGCGTGCTGAGGAACGGACGGATGCGGCGGGTTCGGCTCCTGACTGGGTGGGTCGCTGGCGTGGTTAGGCATCAGGTGGAGAGGGCAGGCCTGCTGGGGGTGCCGTAGGTCATGGCAAGGTGCCATTGGCGGTAGACGGATGGGCGTTGAGAGATGGCGACCGAGGCGTCGCCTGAACGTGCCCCTGGGCATATCGACGGGCCTGGGAGGGGGCCGTATCCTAGAAGAGGAGATATGGATGGGCCGCTGGGAGCGAGCCGTGACCACTGGCTAGCGAGCGGCGGATCAGGAGGTGACAACGATGGCTGGCATTCTGTTCATGCTCGGGACGGTGGTTGTGGAGGGGGGCCTGGTGTTCATCCTGATGTACCTGTTTGCTCAGGGGGAGCGCAGGGCGCGAGCCGGGGAGGCTGAGCGCGTTCGCAAGGAGTTGGCGGCCGCTGCGCCCAGGGAGCTGCGCAGGGCGGCCTAGCCCGCAGGCCATACGGCGTTCCAATAGACTAGCTGCCCCGGAAGGGTCCTGGCAATTGCCAGGGCCCTTCTCCTTTTCGTTGC
Source organism: Chloroflexota bacterium (assembly GCA_030691665.1). Lineage (GTDB taxonomy): Bacteria > Chloroflexota > Dehalococcoidia > SM23-28-2 > SM23-28-2 > JAUYDU01. The sequence goes on along the minus strand of JAUYDU010000272.1, from coordinate 4,957 downwards.
GTAGGCGGGCAGCTTGAGCTGCCCGCAGGTTCTGGCTTGGCAGGCAGCTTGCGCCAGAGGCGCATCCGCCTTCGGCGGAAAAGTTACCTGCCTATGGGGTGGGTAGGCAGGGCTTGCGCCAGAGGCGCATCCGCCTTCGGCGGAAAAGCTACCTGCCTACGGGGTGGATAGGCAAGGCTTGCGCCTGAGCCGCATCCGCCTCTGGCGGAGGTGTAGGAACGGGGGCGAGGGTTCCCAGGAACACCTCGACCACCTTGGGGTCCCACTGGCTGCCGGCGCCCTCGCGCAGGATGCGGGCAGCCTCCTCTGGGGGCATGGCCGCCCGGTAGGCGCGGTCGTTGGTCATGGCGTCGTAGGCGTCGACGACGGCGATGATGCGGGCTCCCAGGGGGATATCGTCTCCCTTGAGGCCGTCGGGGTAGCCCTCGCCATCGTAGCGCTCGTGGTGGTGGTAGACGATGGGATAGAGGTGGCGGAGAAAAGATATCCGCTTGCAGATCTGGCCGCCGGCATAGCAGTGTTGCTTCATGATGGCGTAGTCCTCGGGTGTGAAGAGGCCCGGCTTCTTGAGGACGACGTCGGGCACCGTCACTTTGCCCACGTCGTGCATGGCTGCGGCCAGGCGTATCGCATCGATCTCTTTCGCATCCAGGCCCAGGCGGCGGGCTATGGCGATACCGTTCTCGGCCAGGCGGGAGCAGTGGCCGCCGGTGTAGGGGTCGCGGCTCTCGATGGCCTCGGCCAGGCCGACGGCGGTCTCGAAGGCGAGGCGGGCGAGGGAATCGCGCTGGCGGACCGCCCCGATGGCCAGGGCGGCGCGGCGGGACAGCCGCTCCAGTTGCGCAAGGTCGGCATCGGAGAACTGGCGCTCCTCGGGGTAGCAGACGGTCAGGGCTCCCACAGTTTCGCCGTTCAGCGCTATGGGGGCGGCTGCTTGGGAGAGGCAGCCCAGGCCCCGGATGAAGCCGCGGATCTTCTCGTAGCGGGGGTCTTCCGACATATTGGAGGAAGCGGCGACCCGCCCGTGGAGCATGGCCCAGCCGACGGCCCCCTCGCCGAAGGGCGGCTGGCCGGCCTCCGCAATCACCCGGCGAAGCTCTTGCTCCGTGATGCCGTAGAGGGCCCAGGGTCTCATGTGTTTCCCGTCCTCGGTGGGAACCAGTATGGCGCAGATCCTGGCGCCGGTGAGAGCGGCCACCTGCTGCACCATCTGCTGGACGACTGTTTCTTCGTCCTCGCCGTGGATGGTGAGGGTGTCCATTAGGGCAAAGGTCTGCAACTCCTGCTGGCGGCTCTCGGCGTCGACCTCGCAGACGCCCACCTGCTGGTGCTCCCTCCTGAGGTTGCTGGCCAGCAGGCCGGTGATGGTGGCGACCAGGAGGTAGGCCGCCGGCCGAGCGAGCCACCAGGCGGGCAGCTCTGGATCGTCAGGGTGGAAGTGGCGGCCGAATACCTCCATGGCGGGGCTGACGGCGATGCTGGCCAGGAGGGCGATGAGCAGAGCCGAGGCGATGGAGAAGCGGAATGCGACTAAGACAATGGCCAGGTAGTAGAGGTGGCTGGCGGGGCTGGGTAGGCCGCCCATAAAGTGGATGACGGCGGTAATGGCGGCCACGAAGACAACGGCCGGTGCCAGCTCCAAGAGGGCCTGGCGGCCAGCAGACTGAACGGGCCGCGCCACCACGTCCAGTACGGAGGCGCGTCCTATCCCCTGAAGGGCACGCTTCAACACGGCGGTGTTGATGGTCATGGCTGTTTGGATCGACTGCAGGCCAAAGTTTATCGTCCCTTGTAAGATAAGACGCCGAACGGTTGTTGGGGTTACAGGGTGGGAGGGAACAAGGAACAAGGGGGAGGGAACAGGGAACATGGAACAAGGAACAAGGAAGAGGGAACAAGGAAGGGGAAGAGGGAAGGGGGAAGGGGGAGCAGAGAACAGAGAAGAGGGAAGGGGGAAGAGGGAAGAGGGAAGAGGAGAAGTTTGGTGGATTTCTGCGGGTTGATAGCTTTTGACAGAATAAGCCGACATGGTAACGACTTCGTAGGCGAGGGTCTTCAGACCCTCGCAGAATCACCGTCGGGGTCTGATGGTCATTGAGAAAATGGTTCGACAGTTTGTCATTCTGAGCGCAGCGAAGAATCTGGGGTGGGGTGCCAGTTACGCACACGGGTCCTTTCGCCCCACCGCCAGACCCTTCGTCCTTCCAAGGAAGGACTCAGGGTGACAAACTAGCCGTCGGGGTTATGGTCATTGACTATTTAACGGCTCTCTGCGGGTTAAAACCCGCAGCTTCGGTGAAAGCTGCGGATTTATGGTGATTGACTAAATAGTGCGGCACTGCTGGTTGCTCCGCGCATGGCAGACCATAAGGTCTGCAGCTACGAAGCAAGCAGCAGATGGGGTCGTAGCTGCAGGGCTTCAGCCCTGCCTTGTGTCGAATTACCTTGTTGATGGCCATAAGACCCTCGCCTACGGGGTGGACTGGGGCCCTGCCCTACGTAGGTTCGCAGGCAGCTAAAGTTACCTGCCTATCGGCAGGCAGGCCTGCCTACGTCTGCCTGAAGACCGTCTAGGGGACGATGGGGATGAGGTAGGCTGCGCCGGCGTCCTTCCTGGTGCCATCGGGTCCGGCGGCGGCGGCAGCGGCGGCCAGCAGGTCGTCGCGGCCGCCGCCGTCCCAGTCGGGCGCCGCGACGGAGACGCCGAGCACGTCGCCGGACTGGGCACCGAGGAGAGTCGCGCTCTGATCGTTCTGGGCGGTATCCAGCGTTGGGCTCAGGGCAGGGGAGCCGAGGACGACGTACACCTCGCCGGCGTCTCGTTTGGCGTTCCGGCGGCCGTCGGCTGCCTCTGCGCCCAGGATGATGTCGGCGGTGCCATCGCCGTTGACGTCGCCGCTGGCCAGGGCAGCGCCCAGGCGGTCGCCGGCCTCGCCACCCAGGATGGTGACGGCCTGCTGGCCCTGGGCGATGTCGAAGGTGCCGGCCAGGGAGGGCGAGCCGAAGATGACGTAGGCTTCGCCGGCGCCGTCGCGGGTGTTGTTGGGGCCGTCGGCTCTGGGGGCGCCGATGAGGAGGTCGGCGATGCCGTCGCCGTTGCCGTCGCCGCTGGCCACCGCGCCGCCCAGGTCGTCGCCGGCATCGGCCGCGCTGACGACGATGTTAGGAGGGCTAGAGGCAAGGTCGAGGGCGCCGCCGAGGGAGGGTGAGCCGGAGAGAACATAGACCTCGCCGCTGTCTTCGCGGGCGTTGTCGGGGCCATCGGCCCTGAACGCCGCGAGGATGAGGTCGTCCAGGCCGTCGCCGTTCAGATCGCCCATCGCCAGGTAGTGGCCTAGCTGGTCATCGTCGTCCGCGGCGATGACAGCCAGGTCATACTCGCCCAGGGCCACGTCTCTGGTGCCAGATAGGGACGGCGAGCCCAGGACGAGGTAGGCCTCTCCGCCCTGATACCTGGCGTTTTGGGGTCCGTCGGCCAGGAAGGCGCCCACCAGGATGTCGGCGCGGGCGTCGCCGTTGGCGTCGCCGCTGGCCAGGGCGGCGCCCAGGCGGTCGTCCTCTTCGGCGCCGAAGATGGTGAGGTCTTGCTGCCCCAAAGCGATATCTATGGTTTCCGGCAGGGACGGTGAGCCGAAGATGACGTAGGCTTCGCCGGCGTTGGGCCGCTGGTTGTTGGGGCCGTCGGCTAGGGGGGCCCCCACCAGGATGTCGTCGATGCCGTCGCCGTTGACGTCGGCGGCGGCCAGGGCGAAGCCGAGGGAATCGCCGACGTCGGCGCCGAGTATTGTCACGTCTGGCTGAGCCGCCGCCAAGTCGATGCTCTTGCGCCCGTCCGGGGGGCCGAAGATCACGTAGGCTTCGCCGGCGTCGGGGCGGCCGGCGTCGGGGCCGTCGGCGGCGAAAGCGCCCACGATGATGTCAGGGTGGCCGTCGCCGTTAACGTCGCCGCTGGCGACGGCGCTGAGCCTGTCCTGGGCCCGAGCGCCGAACAGGGTGAGGGCGGGGCGCTGGCTGGCGAGATCGATGGTTGGTGGGCCCTGGCCCTTCGGCTGTGTCTCCTGGCAGGCGGCCAGGGCGATGGTCAGGAGGGCGACGGCTGTCAGGGGCAGCCAGAAGGGCTTCTCGCTCTTCAAGCGTCCCTTCTCCCCTCGCAACTGTCTGTTCAGCAGCGGCCTCCGCCTGAGGCGGACTAGAAAGCGAAGGGAGGGTATTCCTGCGTCAGGGAGAACAGGTAGGCGGTCACCCGCGTCTGCCAGCGCAGGTAGCCGAGGACGAAGTCGTAGAACTGCTTGGGGTACTGCTCGTTGGCCAGGGCGACCACGATTGTCCAGGGGAGGATGAGTATGAAGGCCAGCCCCAGCAGCCCCAGGACCAGGAAGTGAGGGATCAGCAGGATCTGGGTGAATAGGGCATGGAGCCAGGTGGGATTGCCGGTGGGCTGGAAGTCGACCTTGACCGTAGCTTCGATGGCCTTCTCTGGAGGGTCATCGGTGAGGAAGTAGACATAGGCGTAGATGGCCATGAAGAGCTTCCCGTAGCGAGCGAACTCGGCTCCATCCTCCTGGACGAACTTCTCGCCGCCCTTCTGGTTCACCCGCAAGGCGATGACAATGGGGGCGACGATGTACGCCAGGAAACCGAGGATTCCGCCTGCCAGCCAGTAGAACACGATGGCGATGACGATGTGAAGTATGGCCTGGTCTCTGGGGAGCTTCTCAGGGCAGGGCACGTCAAGGGTGGCGGGGTAGGCTGCGGCCATGGCTTCCTCCTTCTGGCTAGCGCGGGCTCGGCAATGGTTGAAGTATCGCTCGCATGATCGCGCGCAACGGTCGCCTTGTCAACGGTAGCGTCTCATCGATTCATGACGTATTTCGTAGGTCGGGGCCCCAGCCCCGACCGCAGTTCCCGGTGAGGGGCAGGGCTGGGGCCCTGCCCTACATCATGGGCTCGGCGATCC